>NZ_JBHZPE010000080.1:0-13051 GCF_042787985.1 Peribacillus sp. YIM B13481 | reverse complement strand
TAGTTGGGGGTTTCCCCCTGTGAGAGTAGGACGCCGCCAAGCCATTTAAAAGATCAGCCATCCGGCTGGTCTTTTTTCGCGTTCCAGGACAGATCAACCACGGTTGGTAGTTAGAAGGATCAAAAGTTGAACCTTTTGGACTTAATCCATTCCAATATTAAAAAGGGCACCTTAACTTGGCTTATTTTAAGGAATTGCACAATGCAAGGGTAATCATCATTGGGCATTGTTTTCATCAGCTCTGCCCACCATTCTGTTTCATAACGAGCTATTATACTAAGGTTATAAGAAATCAAATAATGGATTAAAAGTTCAGGTAACGAAAAAGCTGACGAATCTTTATTGAGTGATAGCATGAACTGTCCTTCTGCCATGTTATATCGTATTGGAGAAGAAGCATTATGAATTAGTACGCTATCTGCTTTTAAAGTTAGTGTTCGAGGTGCTTCTGAAATACTGAAAACTTGATTCGTTTTGGATTTTAAAAATTCTTCCAATCGACTGCTGGACATTTGATAGCTATCCAATATGGCTGAGGGTAGTTGAAAACCATCCGAAGAGGGTGACAGGGCGGCGAAATTTTTCTGGGGAATGGGCCATGTAAAGTTTTGCATATCTGGTATTTCCTTCAATAGCGTCCCCATAGAAAATTTTTCACCTTCCAGATGCTTGATATGAAATAATTTCTCGGCAATGCAGGTGAAAAGTCCATTCTTTTGCGTTTTTACTTCGTCCTTTAAAAATTCGTATTGTTGTTTTTTTCTTTTTCTTGTAGTTACCCCATGGGCAAGTACCGAAGTTGATTCAGGATAGTTAGGATCAATAGTGAGCAGGCAGGCCTTTAACAATTGGGCGAATCCATAAAATATTAGGATTGGCTGTATGGAAAGTGGAGCTATGGCAGCCTGATTATAATATGTTTTACCATGTTCAAGATGGTATATAAATGGATAGCAGTTTTCGTAACTTTTCATTTCTGCATCTTCTATTTTTTCACGCATATAACATTTTTGTAAAAAAAGTTGTGAGGAAGATGCGGAAAAAAAAGGGGTATATTTATCGAAATTATCATTGTTTTCAGGCACTGCAGCCTCTCCTCCGAATTAATAGAATTATCAAACATTTATTTCTCTTCTTGACAGTAGTATGTCCTATTGATAACCTACAAATAATATTTTTAAGCAGGAGGGGAAAATAATGTGGGAAAATAAATTTGCAAAAGAAGGTTTAACCTTTGATGATGTCCTATTAATTCCAGCGAAATCAGAGGTTTTGCCGAAAGATGTTAACCTTCAAGTCAGCTTAGCTGAAAATTTAAAGCTCAACCTTCCTATCATCAGTGCAGGAATGGATACCGTTACAGAAGCTGAGATGGCAATTGCCATGGCTCGTCAAGGCGGATTGGGTATTATCCATAAAAATATGTCTATTGAGGCACAAGCTGAACTGGTGGATAAAGTAAAACGTTCAGAAAGCGGTGTTATTAACGATCCATTTTTCTTAACGCCAGATCACCAAGTATTTGATGCAGAGCATTTAATGGGTAAATATCGCATTTCGGGTGTGCCTGTTGTCAACAATTTAGAGGATCGAAAACTTGTGGGTATTATTACAAACCGTGATTTGCGATTTATTTCCGATTTTTCTTTGAAGATTTCCAGTGTCATGACTATAGAGAATCTGGTCACAGCTCCAGTGGGAACTAACTTGGAACAAGCAGAAAAGATTCTTCAAAAATACAAAATTGAAAAGCTTCCCCTTGTAGACGATAATGGTGTTCTTAAAGGACTTATTACAATCAAGGACATCGAGAAAGTCATTGAGTTCCCGAACTCGGCGAAAGATAAGCAAGGAAGGTTACTTGCAGGTGCTGCTGTTGGTGTGACTAAAGATACATTGAAGCGTGTAGAAATGCTTGTTAAGTCCCAAGTCGATGCAATTGTGCTTGATACTGCTCACGGTCATTCAGCGGGCGTCCTTGAAATGGTAAAGGAAATCAGCGAGGCATATCCTGAATTGACGATCATCGCTGGTAACGTGGCTACAGCTGAAGGAACGAAAGCATTGATTGAAGCGGGAGCTGATGTAGTGAAAGTGGGAATCGGACCAGGGTCAATCTGTACGACAAGGGTTGTAGCCGGTGTAGGAGTTCCTCAAATCACGGCAGTCTTCGATTGTGCGACAGAAGCAAGGAAATATGGTAAAACGATCATCGCTGATGGCGGAATTAAATACTCTGGTGATATCGTTAAAGCTCTAGCTGCAGGCGGACATGCAGTAATGCTTGGAAGTATGCTTGCCGGTGTAACTGAAAGCCCAGGTGAAACGGAAATTTTCCAAGGTCGCCGTTTTAAAGTATATCGGGGTATGGGTTCTGTTGCAGCGATGGAAAAGGGATCTAAGGATCGTTACTTCCAAGAAGATAACAAGAAATTCGTACCGGAAGGCATCGAAGGGCGCCTTCCATACAAAGGACCTCTTTCAGATACCATTTTCCAACTGATTGGCGGCATTCGTTCAGGTATGGGATATTGCGGAACAGCCACATTGGAAGATTTGAGAGAAAACTCTCAATTTGTCAAAATGACTGGTGCCGGGTTAAGAGAGAGTCATCCTCATGATGTCCAAATTACAAAAGAAGCACCGAATTATTCAATGTAATGAAATTAACATATAATCGTCATTAAAATTTATTGTTAAAATAGACAGAGTCTACGATTACTCTGTCTATTTTTTTTATTTTTTCTGTGATAAAATATACAAGGTGTCAAGGGAATCACATAAAGTTTCTTCTTTGTTATAGAGATTAGCTTAAAAGTTGGAGGTATTGGAAATTGAAAAAAATCAGCAAGATTACCCTCATTTTCACTTTTGTCTTTGCTCTTGTTATGTCGCAATTTGCCTATCAACCGGGGGAAGCTGTTGCTGAATCTGATAATTTAGGTTTAAAAGCAGAGGCAGCCATCATCATTGATGGTAAAACAGGACAAATCGTGTATGAAAAAAATGCCGATGAAGTATTAGGGATTGCATCCATGTCAAAAATGATGACTGAATACATCATAATGGAGTCAATCAAAAATGGGAAAATCAGTTGGGATCAAAAAGTTAAAATAAATAAATACGTGCATGATCTTTCAAAAGCACCGCATTTGTCGAATGTTGGGTTAACAGAAGGTGAAGATTACACAGTTAAAGAACTATATCAAGCCATGGCTGTCTATTCTGGAAATGCGGCAACGGTAGCTTTAGCACAATTGATTTCCGGAAGTGAAAAGAGTTTTGTTAAATTAATGAATGAAAAAGCAACGAAATTAGGCTTGAAAAACCATAAATTCGTTAATGCCAGCGGTTTGAATAACTCCGATTTATTAGGGCAATACCCTACTGGTAAAGCAGATGAAGAAAATATCATGACAGCAAAAGATACTGCTCTTCTTGCTTATCGTCTAATAAACGATTATCCGGAAGTATTAAAAATTGCGAGTATTCCTAAATTGAAGTTCCGTGATGGAAAAGAGTATTCGAACTTCAACTGGATGTTGCCTGGCCTGATATTTGAATATAAAGGCGTAGATGGACTTAAAACGGGATCTACTGACTATGCCGGTTATGGTCATACAGGGACGGTTATCCGGGATGGCCAACGCTATATCACGGTGGTTATGAAGTCCACTAGTAAAACTGAACGTTTTGCGGATAGCACTAAGCTGATGAACTACGCTTATGCAACCTTCAAAAAAGAAAAAGTACTTCCAGCCAATTACCAAGTGAAAGGGAAAGAAACACTTTCAGTAGTAAAAGGTAAGGAAAAAAGTGTTAAGGTTCAATCTGAAAAAGCGATCGAGCTACTTGTTGAAAATGGTGAGAAAGATAACTATAAAACAGATTTAGTGATCGATAAAAACAAATTGAATGATGATGGTAAGTTGACTGCACCAATCAAAAAAGGTGAAAAGCTTGGATATATCACAGTCACTCCTAAAAACGGCGAAGATTACGGGTACATTAACGGCGATCCAGTGAAGGTTAACGTCGTAGCTGCTGAGTCTGTTGAAAAGGCAAACTGGTTCGTATTATCAATGCGTGCGGTTGGCGGATTCTTTGGTGATGTATGGAGCAGTGTAGCTTCTACAGTTAAAGGCTGGTTTTAAGTTTCGTGTATAAAACGGTTGCGTAATGTATAAAATTATAGTACATTATGGAAAACAATCTGATTATATAAGAAAGCAATGACAGGATATAGTAACAAGAATTTCTTTCTATAGAGAGCCGATGGCTGGTGGAAATCGGTGTGAGAATCTTGTGAATCCCTCCTGGAGCAGAGTATGGAAAGCCTTATGGGGTCAGTAAGTACTTTCGGTTAAAAGCCGTTATCGTGATAAGTGGTAGACATTTTTCATATGTCTTCAACTAGGGTGGCAACGCGGGTTAACTCTCGTCCCTTCTTCAGGGGACGGGAGTTTTTTGCGTTCTTGGAAAAATCATCAGATATTAAGGAGGAACTGGAAATGTTGGATTTGAAATATGTAAGAAATAATTTTGAAGAAGTAAAACGTGTACTGCAATTCAGAGGAGAAGATCTAACTGATTTAGGTAAATTTGAAGAGCTTGATTTGAAGCGTCGAACCTTGATTGCCGATACGGAAAAGTTGAAAAGCAAAAGGAATGAAGTTTCACAGCAAGTGGCGGTATTGAAACGGGAGAAAAAGGATGCTGACCAGTTGATTGCCGAAATGCGTGAAGTTGGAGATCAAATCAAAGGATTCGATGATGAGCTTCGTGAAGTGGAAGCCCGCTTAGGAACATTACTTCTTTCCATTCCTAATATTCCGCATGAAAGTGTCCCAGTTGGTGAAACGGAAGACGATAATGTTGAAATCCGTAAATGGGGGGAATTGCCGGTATTCAAATTTGAACCAAAACCACACTGGGATGTAGCTGGAGATTTAGGCATCCTGGATTTTGAACGGGCAGCAAAAGTTACCGGAAGCCGATTTGTATTTTATAGGGGTCTAGGTGCACGGTTAGAGCGTGCTTTAATTAGCTTTATGTTGGATCTTCATGTTGAAGAACACGGATATGAAGAAATGCTGCCTCCATATATGGTGAACCGTGCAAGCATGACTGGCACAGGTCAGTTACCTAAATTCGAGGAGGATGCCTTCCGTATTGAAAGTGAAGATTACTTCTTGATTCCTACGGCTGAAGTGCCTGTGACAAATTTCCATCGTGATGAAATCATGAGCATGGATGATCTGCCGATAAGTTATGCGGCATACAGCGCTTCTTTCCGATCAGAGGCAGGTTCTGCCGGTCGTGATACCCGCGGGTTAATTCGCCAGCACCAGTTCAATAAGGTTGAATTAGTGAAGTTTGTAAAGCCGGAAGATTCTTATGGGGAATTGGAAAACCTCACGGGTCATGCCGAAAAGGTCCTTCAATTGCTAGGTCTTCCATATCGAGTACTAAGCATGTGTACGGGAGATCTTGGTTTCACTGCTGCTAAAAAGTATGATATCGAGGTTTGGATCCCGAGTTATGGAACGTATCGTGAAATTTCTTCTTGCAGTAACTTTGAAGCATTCCAGGCTAGAAGGGCCAATATCCGCTTCCGACGTGATGCAAAAGGAAAACCGGAACACGTCCATACTCTAAATGGATCAGGTTTGGCAATCGGCCGTACAGTCGCGGCGCTTTTGGAAAATTATCAACAGGAAGATGGCAGTGTTATCATTCCTGAAGTATTACGACCATATATGCGCGGTGCGGAGGTCATTAAACCGTAAGTTAAAGAAAAAAGGAATCAGCTTCTGATAAAAGAAGCTGATTCTCCTTTTTATCTAAGTTTAAAAATTATTTCAAAAAACTTTCTAGACTGCTTGACTTTGATTTTAATTCAATGTATTATAATAAATGTTGATACGGAGGTATACCCAAGTTCGGCTGAAGGGATCGGTCTTGAAAACCGACAGGGGAGTCAAATCCCGCGGGGGTTCGAATCCCTCTACCTCCTCCATAACTTATTAATAACCACAGCGCATAAATTGGATATCGATGAATTCCGTTACAGAGATGTAACGGAATTTTTGTTTTCTAATATATTGAAAAACCACCGGATAACCGGTGGTTTTTTTGTTTTACATATTTCGTAACAACTTGGTTTGCTCCATATATTCGGCAATCCGTTTTATAAGAGGTTCGATACTTGCTTCATCCTGCATAAGGTCATATTCATTTATATTCAATCGAAGGACAGGACAGGCATTAAATTGATCAATCCATTCTTCATAACGGCCGTGCATCTCCTGCCAATATTCAATTGGGGTATGCTGTTCCATCGGACGGCCACGCTCTTGGATACGTTCGAGGATATCGTCCAGTGAGCCTTCGAGATAGATAAGTAAATCAGGGTGCGGGAAGTATGGCGTCATTACCATGGCGTTAAAAAGGCTTGTGTAAGTTTCGTAGTCCACATCGTTCATCGTACCTTTTTCATGATGCATTTTTGCAAATATTCCAGTGTCTTCATAAATGGAACGGTCTTGGATAAAACCGCCGCCATATTCAAAGATTTTTTTTTGCTCTTTAAAACGTTCAGCGAGGAAATAGATTTGCAGATGGAAACTCCAACGATTAAAATCATCGTAAAACTTATCCAGGTAGGGGTTCGTATCAACCTTTTCAAAGGATGTCCTGAATTGAAGGGCATCGGCTAATGCATTGGTCATGGTCGATTTTCCTACGCCAACCGTCCCTGCTATCGTAATGACGGCGTTGTTTGGAATATTATATTTCTTTCGTAAGTTCATTTGACTTTACTCCTTTTTGCAGGGCATTCTCTATTTGGGTGATTATCGTTTTCAAATCATCCTTGTTGCCGACGAAATCCAGTTCATCTCCGTTGAATGTAAGCACAGGTATGTCAGGGTGCCGTTTTTCAAACGTTTCCATGAATATTTGGTAATCTGCGGATAATTGCTCTAAATAAATGGAAGATATATTTTTTTCGAAATCACGGCCTCTTCTACCGATGCGGGAGATCAGAGTATCAAGACTTGCGTTTAAATAAATGACCATATTAGGTTTTGGCATATCCCGTGTTAAAATATTGAATATTTCAAGGTATTTATTGTATTGTTCGTTTTTTAGGGTTCGTTCAGCAAATATCAAGTTCTTGAATATATGGTAATCAGCCACCACGGCTTGGTCATTAGTAAGATACTTTTTTTCGATATCTTCCAATTGTTTATAACGGTTACATAGAAAAAACATTTCTGTTTGAAAGCTCCACTCATCAATATTGTTGTAGAATTTCCCTAGAAATGGATTTTCATCTACAATTTCCCTTAATAACGAAAATTGAAAATGCTCTGCGATAGCTTTTGCAAGTGATGTTTTTCCCACGCCGATTGGACCTTCGACAGTGATAAATGGGGTGGATTTCATCCAATCTGTCCTCCTTCATGAGGTATCAAGCTGAAATTCCCAGTTTATTAGGTTTCAGCCAAGAGATATTGTATCACAGACTTAGGACTTAAGTGATATTTTTGTCAGTTTGCTAATGAAGGAGAATGAAAGAGTGTGTAACAGGGGGATATGGTGGGAAATGCCTTGTTCTGGTGAATACCTTAAATGTCCACACTCTTTTTAATGGATGCCTTAAGAACATGGTTCATCATCTTTAATGCATAATGATTATCTTCCTTTGATGCTGAAGCGATGCAATCCTCGGGTATCCATAATTGATATTCCCGCATATAGGCATCGTTGGCCGTGAATAGGACGCAGATGTTACCGGCTATACCAGTAATGATCAGGGTTTCCACTTTTAATCGTTTGAGTAATGTGTTGAGGGCGGTCCCATAAAATGCAGAATGCTTCGGCTTGATGAGAAAGAACTCGTCTTGTTGTGGTTTTATCGTTTCAATTAATGGGCCATTTTTTTCATTTTTACAGGTATCAATTATTTTATCGAAGTCAGCCTGCCATAAATCATAATGGTCATTGATATAAATGATTGGAAAGCCCTTTTCCTGCATTTGCTTTTTTAATTTCAAAATCGGATCGATGATAAGCTTCGTATGTTCAAGGAGCATATTCCCGTGTTTGAAATCAAAATCATTGATCATATCAATGATAAGCAAGGCGAAAGAAGGCGATTTAGGTCGATTCATGGTATATACTCCTTCATTGTGAGAATTTACTTGCAGCACATATGCAGCTTGCGTTACTATTCATTAGAATAAGTAGTATGACCTTTATTTTGTCTTATATTTGTCTGTTTACTCCTACTTAATTTGAGGGGGTTTTTTTATGAAGGATGATGTTTTTTACATGAATTTGGCCTTGAAGGAAGCTAAAAAGGCGCAGGCATTGAATGAAGTGCCGATTGGCGCTTTAATCGTAATAGATGACCAAGTTATTTCGACGGGGCATAACCTAAGGGAAACAGAACAGAATGCGACGGCACATGCAGAGCTACTTGCGATCAATGAGGCTTGTCGTGCTACAGGCAGCTGGCGCCTTGAGGATGCGACGTTATATGTAACGTTGGAACCTTGTCCCATGTGTGCAGGTGCCATTTTACAATCGAGGGTAAGGCGGGTTGTTTTTGGAGCGCACGATCCAAAGGCTGGATGTGCAGGGACATTTATGGATTTACTTCGAGATGAACGCTTCAACCATCAATGTGAAGTAACGAGCGGTGTATTAGGGGAAGAGTGCGGTTGGATATTGACTTCTTTTTTTAAAGAGCTTAGGAATAAAAAGAAAAATTTGAAAAGAGAGAGAGCACTCAAGATTATCGAAGAAAATAAATAGGTGAAAAACGAATGTTGAAGATGAGGCTTAGCTTCATTTGATAAATTTGGAATCAAACTGTCCATGAACAACACTTGCGTTTTTTTTGTTACCTTAGTATAATGAATTATGCGTCGATATGACGCTGCGAAATTGGTATTACATTTGCCGTGCTAGACGGGGAGGTAGCGGTGCCCTGTACTCGCAATCCGCTCTAGCGAGGTTGAATCCCTTCTCGAGGTTAGCATTCTGTAGGGCCTGCCTTAAGTAAGTGGTGTTGACGCCCGGGTCCTGCGCAATGGGACTCCATGAACCATGTCAGGTCCGGAAGGAAGCAGCATTAAGTGGAAGTTCTCATGTGCCGCAGGGTTGCCTGGGCCGAGCTAACTGCTTAAGTAACGCTTATGGTTGCTAATCGACAGAAGGTGCACGGCAGTTATTTTACATAAACAAAAAACTCATTCGTATCGGGTGGGTTTTTTTTTATGCCAAGAAGGTAAACTGCTTGGTTTTTTGAAAACAATGAGGCAATCATAAAATTTCCTTTTAGACTTTGAAATTAAGGAAATCAGTAATGTATAATAAACAAGATGGAGAAAAAAGGAGGGATTTCCGTGGGGTATCAAGCATTATACCGGGTATGGCGGCCACAACAATTCATTGATGTAGTTGGGCAAGAACATGTAACGAAAACGCTGCAGAATGCCTTGGTCGGGCAGAAGGTTTCACATGCCTATTTATTTTCCGGTCCACGCGGGACAGGGAAAACAAGTGCTGCCAAAATTCTAGCAAAAGCAGTGAATTGTGAGCATGCCCCGACAAGTGAGCCCTGTAACGAATGTGCTACTTGCCGCGGAATCACTGATGGCTCCATATCAGATGTTATAGAAATTGATGCAGCATCCAATAATGGTGTCGAGGAAATCCGTGACATTCGTGATAAGGTCAAATATGCACCGAACGCGGTTACATATAAAGTTTATATCATTGATGAGGTACATATGCTTTCACAAGGCGCTTTCAATGCGCTTTTAAAGACATTGGAAGAACCTCCGAAGCACGTAATTTTTATATTGGCGACGACAGAACCTCATAAGATTCCACTAACGATCATCTCCCGTTGCCAAAGGTTTGATTTTAAAAGAATTCAGCCTCAAGATATTGTTGGCAGGATGTCACAGATTATTGCAGAAACAGGTGTTTCATGTGATGAACAAGCTCTGCATATCATTGCGAGGGCAGCAGAAGGCGGGATGCGAGATGCACTAAGCCTTCTTGATCAAGCGATTTCCTTCAGTTCGGAGACGGTTTCTGTGGAAGATGCATTGACTGTCACCGGTTCTGTTTCGCAGGCATTTTTAAGCAGGTTGGCAAAGGCTATATATGATAAAGAAGTAGCGGTGGCACTTGAAGTCCTTGAAGAATTGCTAGCTATGGGAAAAGATCCGGCTAGGTTCATAGAAGACATGATTTATTATTTCCGTGACATGCTTTTGTATCAAACTGCACCAGCCCTGGCAGAATCCTTCGAGCGTGTATTGATAGATCCCCAATTTAAAGAATTGGCAGAAGTCATCTCTTCTGAATCGATTTACTCCATTATTGAAAGCTTCAATCAAACACAGCAGGATATGAAATGGACAAATCATCCAAGGATTTTCCTTGAAGTGGCACTTGTGAAATTATGTAATGAGCAAAGGTCAAATCAAATGGATGATGGGCAGCTTAAACAGATGCAGCAGAAAATAGATGATTTAGAGAAGAAATTAATGGAAATGCATAAAAATGGCATTCCGGCAGCAATGACAGAAAAACCTGCAGAGCAGGCGAAAGCACAAAGGGCCATTAAAAAGGCATATAAAGCACCTGCAGGAAAGATCAATCAAGTTTTGAAACAAGCTACAAAGCCAGATCTTAATGTAGTGAAAAGTAAGTGGGGAGAAGTGCTTGAACAGTTAGGTCAGCAAAACCAAAAGTCATTGGCAGCTTTATTAACGGAGGCAGAACCTGTTGCTGCGTCAACTGAAGCTTTTGTGGTAAAATTCAAATATGATATTCATTGTCAAATGGCAATGGAAAATAACCGTTTCGTGGAAGTGATGGCCTCGATCATGCAGCAATTGACCGGGCACCGTATGGAGATAGCTGGTGTTCCGGAGAGCCAGTGGCAAAGGTTGCGGGAGGACTTCATTTCAACACAGCAGTTCGACGGTCCAGAAGAAACGGAATCAAAAGAAGAAGACCCCTTTATAGCAGAGGCTAGAAAATTAGTCGGCGATGATCTACTTGAAATTAAAGAATAATTGGAGGTAAGGAAAATGGGTATGCGCGGCGGTAATATGCAAAATATGATGAAACAAATGCAAAAAATGCAAAAGAAGATGGCAGAGGCACAAGAAGAATTAGGTGAAAAAAAGATTGAAGGCACTGCTGGCGGCGGAATGGTAACGGTCATCGTGACAGGCCATAAAGAAATAGTTGATGTAATCATCAAACCGGAAGTTGTCGATCCGGATGATATCGATATGCTTCAGGATTTAGTCCTGGCTGCAACTAACGATGCTTTGAAAAAGGCGGAAGAACTGACAAACCAAACGATGGGACAATTCACTAAGGGAATGAACCTTCCGGGTATGTTTTAAGCAAGTTCAAAAGAAACTTCCTTTCAGGAGGTTTCTTTTGGGATTTTTAGGGGGAATTTGATGCATTATCCAGAACCAATTTCCAAGCTCATTGACAGTTTTATGAAATTGCCGGGGATTGGGCCTAAAACGGCTGCTCGATTAGCCTTCCATGTACTAAGCATGAAGGAAGATACTGTTTTGGATTTTGCAAAAGCACTTGTGAATGCTAAACGGAATCTTATGTATTGTTCAGTCTGTGGTCATATTACAGATCAAGATCCCTGTTATATCTGCGAAGATCAAAAGAGGGACAGAAGTTTGATTTGTGTGGTTCAGGACCCGAAAGATGTAATAGCTATGGAAAAGATGCGAGAGTTCAATGGTTTATACCATGTACTGCATGGCAGTATTTCACCGATGGACGGAATTGGTCCAGAAGATATAAACATTCCTGATTTATTAAAACGCCTGCAAGATGAAACAGTGCAGGAGGTCATTTTGGCTACTAATCCTAACATTGAAGGTGAAGCGACAGCCATGTATATTTCGCGGTTGCTAAGACCGTCAGGGATTAAAGTGACCCGAATTGCCCACGGACTTCCTGTTGGCGGAGATTTGGAGTATGCGGATGAAGTAACGCTATCAAAAGCAATTGAAGGAAGAAGAGAAATATAAGATAGCTGGGAGGACTTCACTTGTTCTTTCGTAAAAAAAAGAAACTTCGAAATGAATTTAATGAGTCATTAATCGAAGATCTTGAACATTTGAAATGGAATTGGCATAATCAAAAATCATTACTTGAAAAAAGCGTTGATCCATCTGAGGAAGTAATCGCCCAAACAAGACTGGCGGAAGTGAAATATTTCTACTTATTCAGGGAAGTTAAAAGAAGGAATGTCCGCATAAAAAGATGATAAGTAGATGGCTGTGAAGGAATGCATTTTCTTCATAGCCATTTTTTGTTTGAGTTCTTAATCCAAAGATCTCTTCATATAAGTGAAGTACAAGCTTGCGGGGAGGAATGATTTTGGAACCAGTTGTCTTTGTTGCCGTAGTTGGCGGCCTGATTTTAATGCTCCTCATTATAGGGGCGCCATTAAGACCCGTCCGGTTTATAGGGCAGGGGATTATAAAGATCATTATCGGTGCAGCCTTTTTGTTCTTTTTGAATACATTTGGGAATCAAGCGGGCATTCATGTACCCATCAACCCTGTTACCTCAGCAGTCGCCGGCCTGCTTGGAATACCAGGAGTTGCAGCTTTGGCGGCCATTGGCTATTGGGTCATTTAAAAGGCATTAGCGTCGATGTTACTCTGAAAAACCTCATGGAAACTCCTTGAGGTTTTTATCATGTTATCGTTCATTTAGTTTTTTTAAAAAATATGTAAATAAACCATTGACGAAAAAAGAACAACCTGATAATATATTAGGAGTCGCCAATAACGACATCATGAATACTCAATCAAAAAAATGTGAAATAAATATTGACATTAGAATGAGTTGATGATAAGATAATAAAGTCGCTTACGAAGTAACGACGAAGAATCGCTCTTTGAAAACTGAACAAAACAAAGCGCCAACGTTAAATTTTAAGTGAGCACACACTATCAAAAAAGCAAATGAG
>NZ_JBHZPE010000008.1:0-129786 GCF_042787985.1 Peribacillus sp. YIM B13481 | reverse complement strand
AATGAACTGGAGGGTAGAATTATTGTTGATAAAAGCATTTTTGTATACACTATAATGGCCATTTAGGAAAGTGGACCCTTGGGAAAATCAATTATAATCCTTATCGAAGCTGAACATAGGACCATCCACATTTTCACGATGAACATTAAAAATAAATGAAGGTTACCGTTGCCGCTTTCAGGGGCAGCGGTTTTTACTTTAAGGGCCATGGAACCCCCCATTAAAAATTGGCAAGGATATGCTTGTTTTGCTTATAGGTCACTCTAAGGTATGATATAAGATAGGCAAAAATCCAACAACTGAAAGTAAAAACATAATGAAAGTTAGAGGATATATATGAAAATAACGATTATTACTGTTGGCAAGCTAAAGGAAAAATACTTAAAGCAAGGAATTGCTGAATATACAAAAAGGTTAAGTGCCTATGCTAATATAGAACTTGTTGAAGTACCGGATGAAAAAGCTCCAGAGAACCTGAGTGCTGCGGACATGGATATCGTAAAGCAAAAGGAAGGTGAACGTATCCTGGCCAAAGTCAGCCCGGACACCTACGTAATAACGCTTGAAATCAATGGAAAACAGCTTACTTCCGAGCAGCTGGCCACTCAAATCGATCAGCTCGCCACTTATGGAAAGAGCAAAATTGCCTTTATTATTGGCGGGTCTCTTGGGCTTAGCACTGAGGTGGTTTCAAGAAGTGATTATGCCCTTTCCTTCTCTAAAATGACCTTTCCGCATCAATTAATGAAACTAGTTCTATTGGAGCAAATATATCGGGCTTTTCGGATAAATAGAAATGAACCATATCATAAATGAAAGAGTTAATTCCGGGGAATTTAAAAATTAAAACTTAATGAAATGAAAAGAGGGTAACGAATGAATAAAGAGTCCATTTATGGTTTAACATTCGAACAATTGACAGCATGGCTTTTGGACCATGGCCATAAAAAATTCAGAGCTTCCCAAGTCTGGGAGTGGCTTTATAGAACACGTGTGACGAGTTTCTCTGAAATGACGGATGTTAATAAAGAGTGCATAAAATTACTTGAAGAGCACTTTGTCATCCAGACTTTGACTGAGCACGTTAAGCAAGAATCAGCAGATGGTACGATCAAGTTCTTGTTTAAATTACAGGATGGAAACCTTATCGAAACGGTTATGATGAGACATAAATACGGTATTTCGGTTTGTGTCACCACCCAAGTGGGCTGCAATATTGGCTGCAGTTTCTGTGCCAGTGGATTATTGGCCAAAAGCCGTGATTTATCCAGCGGGGAAATAGTGGAACAAATCATGAACGTTCAATTGCATCTAGATAAATTGGAACAAGAGGATGTTGTAAGCCATGTTGTTGTAATGGGTATTGGTGAGCCGTTCGATAACTTTGAAAATATGATAGACTTTTTGAAGGTGCTCATGGACCATAAGGGTCTTGCTATCGCTGCTAGGCGGATCACTGTTTCGACGAGCGGTCTTGCCAACAAGATTTATGAATTCACCGATACTAAATTACAGGTGAATCTGGCCATCTCATTACATGCGCCGAATAATGAACTTAGGACACGAATCATGAAAATAAACCGAGGTATTCCGATAGAAAAATTAATGAAGTCTCTTGATTATTATTTAGAGAAAACGAATAGAAGAATTACGATTGAATATATCCTATTGAAAGATGTCAATGACCATCAAGAAGAAGCCGAGCAACTCGCCGACCTTCTTGATGACAAAAAACATCGGCTCTATGTCAACCTGATTCCATATAATCCTGTAGATGAGCATAGTCAATACCAAAGAAGTGAAAAAGAGTCGGTTCTCTCGTTCTATGATACGCTGAAAAAGAGAGGCGTAAATTGTAAAATCCGCCAAGAACATGGAACGGATATTGATGCAGCTTGCGGACAGCTAAGAAGCAAACAAATCAAGAAAGCTGAAGCCCAATAACTTACCAAGTGGGACCAAGCCATAAACCCCATTAAAAGAGGCCGCATATTTCGCGGCCTCTCAGGGTGTGATTTTATTATTTAGCTATTTCTTTTACCGAGGCGACTTCATACGTAGTTAGCTCGCTGCCTAGAATTGGAGATTCTTTTTTAGCTTCACCGGAACTTGGTTCAGGCCGTTTATGTGCAGCTTTGAATGCATCGCTATTTCTCCAAGCGGTAAAGGCATCAAGGTTTTCCCAGTACATGTTAACGCTTAGTTCATCGTGATCCGATAAGTTCTGCGTTAATAATACTTCAACTTTTACGAAGCCTTCCGTAGTATCAAGTGGACCTGGAGCAGTGAATCCTGGGGCCATGACTGCCCCCATACCTTTTTTGACTCTGATTCTATTCGTTACGATTATCATAAATCAGCACTCCTTTTGGATATCGGCTTTTAATCTACCCTGTTTCCGCTTTAATATCATACATATTTTAGCATATTGAAAGAAGCAGGGTCCATTTTGATTAATCAAGATCATTGAATCCGGAATGACCAACCTTTTTAATGATGATGAAGTTTCATTATATTGAAATAAGTCAATTGAATTTGGTTATTACAAGGTTTATCGTTTCATATCGCGTATAATAGAACCTTGTATAAGGAAATTATGATTACGGAAACAATAATGTAAGATACTAAATAACAAAAGAGGCTGTTATATGAATGAATTGAATTTTACTGATTATACATTAAGTGATGAAATTGTAAGGGCATTAGAAAGCTTGGGTTACCAACGTCCAACCGAAGTACAGCGCGAAGTGATTCCAGTGGCATTGAAAAGGCAGGATCTTGTCGTAAAATCCCAAACAGGCAGTGGCAAGACCGCTGCATTCGGCATACCGATATGCGAAATGGTCGATTGGGAGGAGAATAAGCCTCAGGCGCTTATTTTAACACCGACACGTGAGCTTGCTGTACAGGTAAAAGAGGATATTACGAATATAGGCAGATTTAAACGGATAAAGGCAACGGCGGTTTATGGAAAACATCCATTCGCTTTGCAAAAAGCGGAATTGAAACAAAAGAGCCATGTAGTCGTTGGAACCCCGGGGCGTGTTCTGGATCATATCGAGAAAGGGACATTCGTCCTGGAACGCTTAACTCATTTAGTAATTGATGAAGCGGATGAAATGCTGAATATGGGCTTCATTGAACAAGTGGAGGCCATCATTAAAGAGCTTCCGAAAGAAAGAGTAACCATGCTGTTCTCCGCTACGTTACCTGAGAGCATAAAAAAGCTTTGTAAGCAGTATATGAAAGATCCTTTGGATATTGAAATCAAGGCTAAGGGGTTAACGACCGAAAAAATTGAACATGCTCTTATTGAAGTGAGAGAGGATGATAAGTTTTCCCTGCTTAGAGATGTCACAATCACGGAAAACCCCGATAGCTGCATCATTTTCTGTCGGACGAAAGATAGGGTCGACCAAGTATGTGAAATGCTAATGGATCAGGAATATCCTTGTGATATGATTCACGGCGGCATGCTTCAGGAAGATCGTCTTGCAGTGATGAATGAATTCAGAAGAGGTGAATTCCGCTATTTGGTTGCGACAGATGTTGCTGCACGCGGAATTGACATCGACAATATAACCCATGTGATTAACTATGACCTGCCATTGGAAAAGGAAAGTTACGTACATCGAACTGGAAGAACGGGCCGTGCAGGTAAAAAAGGAAAAGCCATTACTTTTGTGACGCCGTACGAAGACAAATTCCTTACTGAGATTCAAGGATATATCGGTTTTGAAATCCCTAAGATGCCCGTTCCATCAAAAGAGGATGTCTCCAATAAAAAAATGGATTTCGAAGCAAAACTGGAAGCTCGTCCAAAGATAAAAAAAGATAAAAGTGAAAAATTGAATAAACAAATCATGAAGCTGTATTTTAATGGCGGAAAGAAAAAGAAAATCAGGGCTGTTGATTTTGTCGGAACTATCGCAAAGATTGATGGAGTGAATGCTGAGGATATCGGGATCATTACGATTCAGGATAATGTTTCTTATGTGGAAATATTGAATGAAAAGGGACCGCTTGTCTTGAAAGTGATGAAAAATACGAAAGTAAAAGGGAAACTTTTGAAGGTTTCAGAGGCCTTTAAGAACTAAAGGTGCCGAATAAAAAAGAAGCGGGAAGATGAAAATCTGTCTTTCCGCTTCTTTTTTTATTTGTATTTTAATATAATGAAAAATTGACCTTAAGAATATTACGTTACGTCCCCAGTGATTCAAAACTGGGGATTTTTTGTTTTTTGAAGACGGGAAGGATCTTTTTCTGAATTCTGTTTACCCGTCAAATGAGAGTGGTATATGAGGAAGGATTACACAATTGTTTCAAATTTTAAAGTAAGTACATACAACACGAATTAAACTGAATTTCTAAGACATGGAGGGGAATGAAAAGGATGAAAAAAGAAAATGAAAACGGAAGAATCAATGAACAAAGTAAGCAAAGACAGTTGGAACAATATCGAGTGGACGATAACGGGAAAAAGATGACGACTAACCAAGGTTTGCGCATTTCAGAGGATGAACATTCTTTGAAAGCGGGAACCCGTGGTCCAACTTTGATGGAGGACTTTCATTTCCGTGAAAAAATGACTCACTTTGACCATGAGCGTATTCCTGAACGGATTGTCCATGCGCGTGGTTCCGGAGCACATGGATATTTTCAGGTATATGAGCCGATGGCCGAATATACAAAGGCAAAGTTCCTTCAAGACCCTTCAGTCAAGACACCAGTATTTGTTCGTTACTCCACGGTAGCAGGTTCACGCGGATCGGCAGACTCGGTTCGTGATGTCAGGGGATTCTCTACAAAGTTTTATACCGAGGAAGGAAACTATGATCTGGTCGGAAATAATATTCCGGTATTCTTTATCCAGGATGCCATTAAGTTCCCGGATTTAATTCATGCGGTTAAACCGGAGCCTCATAATGAAATACCTCAGGCCGCGTCTGCCCATGATACCTTTTGGGACTTCGTTGCCAACAATGAAGAAACGGCACATATGATCATGTGGCATCTTTCTGATAGGGCCATACCAAGAAGTTTCCGGATGATGGAAGGGTTTGGGGTCCACACTTTCCGTTTTGTGAATGAAGAAGGTGTGGCCCATTTCGTTAAATTCCATTGGAAGCCTGTACTGGGAGTTAAATCCCTTGTCTGGGATGAGGCGCAGAAAATTGCAGGGAAAAATCCTGATTTTCACCGTCAAGATCTGTGGGAAGCAATAGATACTGGAAATTATCCTGAATTTGAATTCGGCGTGCAAATGATTAAGGAAGAAGATGAATTCAAATTCGACTTTGATATCCTTGATCCTACTAAACTATGGCCGGAAGAACAAATCCCGGTGAAAATAATCGGGAAAATGGTTTTGAATCAAAATACAGATAACTTTTTTGCAGAGACGGAACAGATAGCTTTCCATCCGGGGCATGTTGTACCGGGTATTGATTTTTCAAATGATCCGCTGCTTCAGGGACGTTTGTTCTCATACACCGATACCCAGCTATCCCGATTAGGAGGCCCAAACTTTCATGAGCTTCCGATTAATAGGACGGTTGCCCCCGTTCATAATAATCAACGCGATGGTATGCACCGAATGTCAATAAATCCCGGACCGGTCAGCTACCACAAAAATTCCCTTGCAGGTAACTCTCCAGAACCTGCTTCAGAAGAGGAAGGCGGCTATGCACATTATCAGGAAAAAGTCGATGGCAGGAAGGTCCGTAAACGCAGTGAAAGCTTCAAGGATCATTACAGCCAAGCTAAACTATTCTGGAATAGCATGACGGAAGTGGAGAAAGAGCATATTATTCAGGCTTTCCACTTTGAAGTGGGAAAAGTGAAAAGTAAGGACGTTCAGCAGCAAATTGTCGAGATGTTCAGCAATGTTGATGTCGAACTGGCAAAAACAATCGCTTTTGGAGTGGGAGTTAATCCTCCAACAAACAAGAGTGAAGTCAAAATGGATTTAGCTTCTCCGGCTTTAAGCCAGGAGCAAATGAAAGTGAACACGGCCGTTTCAAGAAAAGTGGCCATCTTGGCTGCAGATGGTTTCAACGGGTCAGAGGTTAATCAAGTCTTGGAATCATTTAAATCAGCAGGTATAACTACTGAAATCATCAGTCTTAATCGTGGAGTGATTACAAGTTCTGAGGGACAGCAGGCCGAGGTGAATCAGACATTCCTGACAGCCGATTCGGTACTTTTCGATGCTGTATATGTGGCAGGAGGCCAGGAGAGTGTCGATGCTTTAAAGGCATCCAAGGAACCAATTTACTTTGTTGATGAAGCCTACAATCATTTCAAAGCGATTGGTGCAGGAAAAGAAGGAGCCGAGATCTTATCGAAGGCAGGCATCGTTTCCAATGATCCAGCCTCAGGCATTGTAGCTGTTACGGATAATAATAGTGGTACTGCCTTTATCGAGGCAATTGCCAAGCACCGTCACTGGAGTCGCGCTTAATATTGGATGAAAAACCCCCAGACATGAAGTCGGGGGGTTTTTCAATAAAGTCATTTCGTAT
Organism: Peribacillus sp. YIM B13481; assembly: GCF_042787985.1. Classification (NCBI taxonomy): domain Bacteria; kingdom Bacillati; phylum Bacillota; class Bacilli; order Caryophanales; family Bacillaceae; genus Peribacillus; species Peribacillus sp. YIM B13481. Next base: position 123,262 of record NZ_JBHZPE010000008.1, on the reverse strand, counting down.
CTAGCTACTTCGCTTTTTCTTCAAGGAGCGAGGCAATGCCAACAATCACCTTTGTGGCCAGTACCATATTGTCGACGGAAATAAATTCATACTTGCCATGAAAGTTCTCGCCGCCCGTAAAGATGTTAGGTGTCGGCAATCCCATATACGATAATTGAGATCCATCAGTACCACCGCGTATAGGTGAGATTATCGGTTTTATACCGAGTTTCTCCATTGCTTCATGGGCAATATCCACGATTTCCTTCACGGGTTCAATTTTTTCCTTCATGTTGAAGTATTGGTCGTGTAATTCAAGCTGGATATGCTTTTGCCCATATTTTTCTTTTAAATCTTCGATGACTTTTGTCATATATTCCTTACGATCATTAAATTTTTGGCGGTTGAAATCCCTGATGATGTAAGAAAGCTTGGTCTCTTCCACATCACCGTGAAATGAAATCAGATGATAAAATCCTTCGTAACCCTCCGTATATTCCGGTGCTTCTGCCACTGGGAGCTTATTATGGAATTCCATGGCGATTTTAGCCGAGTTCACCATTTTTCCTTTAGCGGTACCAGGGTGAATATTCGTCCCTTTGATCAGGATTTTGGCCGATGCTGCATTGAAGCTCTCGTATTCAAGTTCCCCAAGCGGTCCACCGTCCACGGTATAGGCAAATTGGGCATTAAACGCATTTACATCAAACTTATGGGGTCCCCTGCCGATTTCCTCATCGGGAGTAAAGGCAACACGGATTTTTCCATGCTTGATTTCCGGATGCTGGATCAAATAATCCATGGCAGTCATGATTTCGGCAATGCCAGCCTTATTATCCGCTCCTAACAGGGTTGTACCATCCGTCGTTATCAAGGTATGCCCTTCATAATTCTTAAGCGAAGGGAAATCATCAGGTGAGAGGATGACATCCAATTTTTCATGTAAAGTAACATCTTTACCATCATAGTTGTCAACGATCTGCGGTTTGACATCTTTCCCAGTGAAATCCGTAGCTGTATCGATATGAGCCAAAAATCCAACTGTTGGGACATTCTTATCTGAATTGGCTGGCAAGGTAGCCATGACATAACCATTCTGATCCATTGTGACTTCCTTCATCCCAATTGATTGAAGTTCCTGGACCAATGTATTTGCCAAGGTTAACTGTCCGGGTGTAGAGGGGCATGAGGGATTTGCATCATTCGATTGGGTATCCACTTTAACATAAGAAGTGAATCTTTCAATGATTTCATTTTTCACGTTCCTTCAACTCCTTTTCCCTTATCTTACCATGATTGCTTCGAATGGAAAAATTATCTTTCCGTGGGTAACGATCCAATTGCATTGTGAAGGAAGGAATGATACTCCTGGGTTTTCAAGGGCGATGTCATCAGTAAAGAACAGCACATCTCCAAACGACATGCTGTTCCTTGCTATCTCATTTTAGAGTGGTGTCGTTTTAAGGTACATCATTTAATGCCCATACGGATACGCTTTTCCCATGAACGGGAAAGGTCGCGAAACCATCTGGTTCAATGATAATGTGGTCATCTCTATGATAGGTTAAATCACTCCAGGTTTCACCAGCTCGATGTTCACCGACGAACATCCTTTTTTCACTGTTGTGATCTCCATTTGAGATAATGACGGCACACCCCGAGCCTTCTAGCTCTTTAACCCCGAGCCGGACCCAGCCTATCGTATTTGGATCGTCAAAATAGTCCGTCTGTTCTCCGTAAGCTTTTTCATACCTAGCATATAAGAGACGATCTAGAATATCCTTTTTTCCAGGTACCGGAGAAGGCCCGCCGATTCCATAATAGTCCCCGTAAAAGACACAGGGATAACCGCAAAGCCTAAGCAAGATAAGTGCATATGCCGATGGTTTAAACCAGTCCTTTACCCAAGACTCCAGTGATTCATGAGGTTGGGAGTCGTGGTTGTCGACAAAAGTGACGGCCTGTGCCGGATTGGTTTGGACGAGGGTATCATCAAAGATGGTTGAGAGGTCGAAGTCAGTTCCTGCTTTTGAAGCCTCGTGAAATTTATAATGCAGGGAAACATCGAACAAGTTGAGGTCATGATTGGTTTGATCTAAGTAAGTTTGACAAGCTTTAACATCTGCCTTCCAAAATTCGCCGACCATGAAGAAATGTTCTTTTGTATAAGGAATGAGTTCCTTTAGAAATTCGTTGATGAATTCATAATCGATATGTTTAACGGCGTCCAAACGAAAACCATCACACTTTAACGTATCAACCATCCATTTTCCCCAGCTAATCATTTCCTGACGAACTTCTGGCAGACTGTAATCGATGTTGGCAAACATTAAATAATCATAGTTGCCGAATTCATCGATGACATGCTTATTCCAATGCTTATTTTCCCCTGTAATCCGATAAACACCCATCTTGTCGTTTTTGGCATCATAGTCCGTACCATTAAAATGAGTATGGTTCCACTTAAAATCAGAGTATTGATTTTTACGGCCTGGAAAATCGAATGTTGTCCAGCCTTCAATTTCAAATGGTTCTGAGATATCTTCCATGCGGTTGTCCGGATTGACTTCAATGACTTCAAATTTTTCGGTTCCATCAGCTCCTGCTTTGTGGTTCATGACTAAATCGATATAAACGCAAAGTCCGTAGTTATGACAGGTGGCTATCGCTTGAAGCAATTCATCTTTTGTCCCGTATTTGGTACGAACGGTTCCTTTTTGGTCAAATTCCCCCAAATCGTATCCGTCATATATTCCATATCCATTATCCCCAATGGATTGCCCTTTGGTAACTGGCGGAAGCCAAACGCAATCAATTCCTGTATCCTTCAACTTGGAGGCTGCATACCTCAATCTGTCCCAATGAGAACCATCCGCCTCAAGATGCCACTCGAAAAATTGCATCATCGTATGATTTCTTTTCATCCGTTCCCCCCCTGACACCGACACGTTTTGACAAAATTGAAGCTGAACGATCGGATAAAGTAATAGTGAAAATCTTTACCCTCTAATTTCAAATGATAAACAAGTAAACAATCCCTCTGAATAGAGGTTCATTTACCTCTCTATTTTACTATTTTATACCAAGTAAGGGTATTTTATATTGATTAGCAGCTAAAAATTAATAAAAGGTGGCGGAATAATCCGGTTAAAGTATAAGGAAGGCGGAAAACGATATAGTTTAAGGTTTTGGTCTAAAGTCATCGGCGAAAGTAATGGAAGGCTTTACACCAATTCAATAAAAAAGAATCCCTATTATTCTAAACTGGTAATAGTTTGTTTAAACAATATCATTTTAAAAGAACTTAGCACTTTCGCATATTCCATTATAGGGCCCTTTATGGAATAACATGACTAACGTTAATAAATAACAATAATGTAAGGTGCTTTTTAAGTTGTGGTTACTGTCAAAAAGCCATTCCCGCCACCCTTCAAACCATTCTTTGGTGACTCCTCATTTTCATAATTTTCATCTTCGCTTAGCTTAGAAACACAACTATATAAAACCTTTCTGTTTAATGTATAAATAGGGATCAAGTCCCAATTTTAACCTTTTCATAACTTTACTGGAAATTACTAGAAGAAAGATGAGCGGATTTACTTATTGAGAATAATTATCATTGTCAGTAGAATGAATTTCATGATAATGATAATTATTCTCAATTAATTTAATACATGGAGGCTCACTATGGTAACGAACATGCTTACAAAAAATGATCAATTACTGGAACAACAGAACACAAGGGAATCAAATGCCCGATCTTATCCTAGAAGATTACCCATGGCCATCGATCAAGCGGAGGGAATTTATTTAACAGACATGGACGGAAAAAGATATATTGATTTTCTTGCCGGCGCTGGAACATTAGCACTCGGACACAATCATCCGGCTGTGCTTGAAGCAATGGAAAAAGTTCTTAAGAATAAACGGCCTTTACATACATTGGACTTTACGACACCAATCAAGGAGCAGTTCGTTGATGAAATTTTTGAAAGCCTGCCTGAAGAATTCAGAAAAAATGCAAAAATTCAATTCTGTGGTCCTACTGGCGGAGATGCCATTGAGGCAGCACTTAAATTAGTTAAAACAGCCACAGGCAACAGAAGCATTTTATCCTTCCAAGGGGCTTACCACGGGGCAACCCATGCAACCATGTCAATCAGCGGTAATACAAAACCAAAGGAAAAAATACAAGGGTTAATGCCGGATGTACATTTCCTGCCGTATCCCTATCAATATCGCTGTCCCTTTGGAATTGGCGGAGAAGAGAGCCATAAAATCAGTAGTCAGTATATCGAAAATCTACTAAACGATCCTGAGTCCGGTTTATTGGCACCTGCAGGAATGATTTTAGAGGCAGTACAAGGAGAGGGTGGTTCCATTCCCGCTCCAATTCCATGGCTTAAGGAAATCAGAAGAATAACAAAAGAGAAGGGCATTCCGTTAATTATCGACGAGGTTCAATCCGGTATCGGCCGGACAGGGAAAATGTTTGCCTTTGAACATGCAGGAATCGTTCCGGATGTTCTGGTCTTATCAAAAGCAATAGGGGGGAGTCTTCCATTATCGGTTGTGATTTATAACAAAGAGTTGGACATATGGTCTCCAGGCGCACATATCGGTACGTTCCGTGGAAATCAATTGGCGATGGCAGCGGGAACAGCAACTTTAAAGTATATGAAAGAGACGAATCTTGTGGATCATGCCGCTAAAATGGGAGAAACCTTAAGTAATATTCTTAAAGATTTGCAAAAGGATTTTCAGCAAATCGGGGATGTTAGAGGCCGTGGATTAATGGTCGGTGTGGAAATGGTCAACCATGAAGAACCGCAAAACGCGAACGGAAGCTATCCAGCTGATTCCGAACTTGCCAGTGCCATTCAGCAGGAATGTTTTCAAAGAGGGTTGATTTTGGAAGTTGGCGGAAGACATGGAAGTGTAGTGAGGTTTTTGCCTCCATTGATCGTAACGGAATCCCAGCTTTATGAAGCCACTGCAATTTTTGAACAGGCTGTTCGTGCAGCTGTTGCTAGAGGGTGAATGATCAATGATCGAAATGATAACTAAAACTAAAACTGATTTTGCCTATTCTCCATTATTTTTGAACAACGAAGAAGGTTTCAATAACTATAGCCAGTCATTAAAAATCATAGAAAAAAAGCTGACGAATTTTTTAAAGGGGAACAATCTGGCTTACTCTGGGAAAAAACCGAATGAAATAGAAGCAAGGTTAAACGAGGTGACCCTCGCTTCCTTAAAAGGGGAGACAATGGAAGCAGTAGCTGCTGAGCTTGCAGAGTTTGTTATTAATGACAGCATCAATGTACACAGCCCTACTTGTATCGGACATTTGCATTGCCCGACACTAATACCTGCAGTGGCTGCCGAAATGATTATCGGTACGTTGAATCAATCCATGGATTCATGGGACCAAAGCTCGACGGCAACCTTCGTTGAAGAGCATTTAATAGATTGGCTGTGCAGTCAGGTAGGGTTGCCTGAACAAGCGGATGGGATTTTCACAAGCGGTGGAACCCAATCTAATTATATGGGACTGCTATTGGCGAGGGACGCTTATTGTAAGCGTTACTGGGATGTGGATGTTCAACAGCATGGCTTGCCGGTCGAGGCGAAAAAATTGCGGATTTTATGCTCCGAGGCTGCCCACTTTACAGTTCGTAAATCAGCGGCACAGCTGGGGCTTGGAGAACAGGCAGTGATCACGGTTAAAACGGATTCAAATCATCGTATGTCTATGGGTGAATTAAACAACGAGTTACTGCTTTTAGAGGAACAGGGTTTACTTCCATTTGCTATCGTTGCTACTTGCGGAACGACGGATTTCGGTTCAATCGATCCATTACATGAAGTGTCCCTAGCAGCAAGGAAGAATGGGATATGGCTGCATGTGGACGCCGCATATGGCGGCGCGATGATTTTAAGTAAGGATTACAAAGAGTTAATCAGCGGAATTGAACTGGCAGACTCGATTACGGTTGATTTTCACAAATTATTCTATCAACCCATCAGTTGCGGTGCCTTTCTTGTCTCGGATACCAACTCATTTCAATTTATCCAGCATCACGCCGATTACTTGAATCCACAGGAAGATGAAGCGGAGGGCATGGTTCACTTGGTCAATAAATCGGTGCAAACGACGAGAAGGTTCGATGCACTGAAACTTTGGATGTCATTGAAGGTTGTCGGACTGGATACCTTTGCCGAAATGATTGACTATACTTGTCATCTTGCACGTGAAGTGGCTGTGAAGATCGATCAAGCGGAAGGATTCAGTGTATTAAATAAAGGCCCTGAATTGAATGCGGTTGTATTCCGTTATAATCCCGAGGGAGAAAGTGATCAGTTAGTAAATCAATTAAATAAACAGATTCAGCAAGAATTACTGAAAAGCGGACGGGCATTTTTAGCAAAAACGCGTTTTGACGGACAGGTGTATTTAAAAATGACACTATTGAATCCAATGACAAGGCTTGAACACATAGAGGGAATTTTAGACGAAATCCGAGTATTAGGTGAAATGTTCAAGATGATGGAGGAATGAAGATGAATGGTAAGCAGATAGCTGAAAGGGCGACGATGCAAAGCTTTCTGAATTGTTATTTCCGGGAAACTGGAAATTGCAGTTTGGAGGAAACGAAGAACTGGCCTGATTTGGAGGGTTCTATTCCGGATTCATTATTAGTCAGTAATCTCTTATCCCAAGATATTGCATTGCTAGTTCCATTGAAATATTGGTCGGAAACGGGGCGTCATATTTTTACCTTCCCGATTTACTACCAAAATGCATCCAAACAAGTACGTGAATTAGATTATGTGACGATGGTCTCGATTGTTTCTAAAGAATTATTGAATGAGCAGGGCAGGACGGATAGTGAAGATGAATTGATGCTGCGTGTCATCCTGAGCAGCCAAAATATTCAACGGTATGTGGAAGCAAGGACAGAAGACATTGATGCGCTTCAAAGTCCTGATTTTACCTTTATCGAAGCGGAGCAGTCGCTATTATTTGGGCACCTGTTCCATCCTACACCGAAAAGTAAGCAGGGCATTTCAGAAAAAGATGAATGGATCTATTCACCCGAATTAAAAGGTGAGTTTCAGCTGCACTACTTCCTGGCAGAGCCTTCGATCGTCATCCAAGATTCTAGTGAAGTCCGATCGGCAAGTGAAATCATTAAACAGGAATTAGCCGGTGACTTGGAGATTTCCAGTGAATTCCGTGACACGTATTGCCAAAAGGAAAGCCGGTATAGCATTATCCCAGCACATCCGCTCCAGGCAAAAGTGCTTATCGAAAAAGAAGAAGTTAAAAGGCTTATCAAGCAAGGAACACTAATTTACGTTGGACCGCTTGGGAAAAAATTCACGGCTACCTCTTCTTTTAGAACGGTATATAGTGCCACATCGAGATATATGTACAAATTTTCCGTTCCGGTCAAAATCACGAATTCGTTACGTGCAAATCTGCAAAAGGAACTTGATCGTGGTGTGGAAATCGCTAAATTAATCGATTCAAAAGTGGGAGACGTGCTAAAAGAACAGCATCCCTCCTTCCGTATTATTAAGGACCCTGCTTATCTAACGATCAAAACAACAGAACAAGAATCAGGATTCGATGTTGATATCCGGGAAAACCCTTTTTATGAAAACAATGAACAAGCAAGTCTGATTGCAGGCTTGTGCCAGGATAATGCCTATGGTGCACCATCAAGGCTTGGAGCGATCATCCGCAAATTATCAGCTGATGAAAACCGCAGTACCGAAGAGGTAAGTAAGGATTGGTTCAAAACTTATCTTTCAATGACATTAAAACCGATGCTTTGGCTATTTGAAGTGTATGGAATCGTTTTAGAAGCCCATCAACAAAATTCCATCATTCAACTTCAAGATGGGTATCCATCCACTTTTTATTATCGCGATAATCAAGGGTATTACTATTGTGAGTCCAAAGTGGACAGGCTGTTGAAGATCCTGCCTGAACTAAGTGAAAAAAGCTTCACGATTTGTTCTGATGAAGTCGCTGAAGAAAGACTGCAATACTATTTCTTTTTTAATCACTTATTAGGCTTGATCAATAATTTTGGTACGGAAGGGTTAGTATCAGAGAAAACCCTGTTACAGCTCGTTCAGGAACAACTGGAAACAAGCAGCAGGGAAAGCGGAGATGAGGGGTTGAATCGAGTTATTGCAAGGTTGCTTCATGCCCGGGAATTATCTTGTAAGGCTAATTTACTGACGCGGTTTCATGATATGGATGAACTTGTTGGTTCACTTGAGACGCAATCCGTTTATACGACCATTGAAAATCCTTTCGCGCAGGGGGTTTTAGCCGTCCATGAAAAATAGTTATGAAGAAATGCTGAAGGACTGTAATCAACAGCTTTCATTCGTCAAAGTTGAATTTGAGAGGGATTTAGATACACTGCATAAATGGATGCATGAAGATCATGTGATACCATACTGGAATTTGAATTTCACAAAAGAAAAATTTGCTGTTCATTTGCAAAAGGCATTGGCTGATGCACACCAAACACTCTATTTAGGCTGCCTGGACTCAATCCCAATGAGCTATTGGGAATCGTATTGGGTAAAAGGCGATATCATCGAAGATTATTATCAGTCCGAAGAGGGAGATCAAGGCATTCATTTACTCATTGGTGATCCAGATTATCTTGGAAAAGGACTGGCTTTGCCGTTCTTACGTGCAATGGTGAAATACCAACTACTTACTGCTAGAACAAAAAAGGTGATGGCAGAACCGGATATCCGGAACGCAAAGATGATTCATCTATTTGAAAAGTGTGGGTTTACCCCAATTAAAGAAATTGAGCTCCCTGACAAAACAGCATTACTCATGGCATGTACACGGGAGAATTTCGAGAGGAAGTGGAAGTATGGAGAAGCAACAATCTATCTATGACCTGGTAGGGATAGGGATAGGTCCCTTTAATCTTGGACTTGCAGCCCTTTTGGAGAAAAGCCCGGAGTTGAATGCAGTCTTTTTTGAGAAAAAGCAGGAATTCAATTGGCATGAAGGGATGCTGTTGGAGGGGACAACTCTGCAGGTACCGTTCTTTGCTGACCTAGTCAGCATGGCAGATGTGACAAGTCGATATAGTTATCTGAATTATTTACAGCAGCATGACCGGCTTTATCATTTCTACTTCCTTGAAAAATTCTTGATTCCACGAAAAGAATATAACGACTATTGCCGCTGGACTGCCAATCAACTTGATAGCTGCTGTTTTGGAAAAGCGGTGGAGGCGGTGGAGTATATAGGGAATCAAGATGAAACCTTCTATCAAATCAGTGTAAGGGATGAACAAACACAAAAGATCGAAGTCTATTATAGCCGCCATGTAGTCATGGGAATTGGAAGTGCCCCGACTGTGCCGGCTGCATTTAGTCCATATAAAGGAGAGAGCATCCTTCATTCGGCCGATTATTTACGGAACAAAGAAAATGTCCTGAAGAAAAAATCCATCACGGTTGTCGGATCTGGACAGAGTGCGGCCGAGGTCTTTGAAGATCTTCTGAATGAGCAGGAGAAGCATGGTTACCAGCTAAACTGGTATACAAGGTCCAAAGGGTTTTTCCCTATGGAATATTCAAAACTTGGGTTGGAGTACTTCACTCCGGATTACCTTGATTTCTTTTATCGGCTGCCACAGGAAAAGAAGGATGACATTTTACCAAAACAAGACCTCTTGTATAAAGGAATCAGCGCGACAACAATTGCGGCGATTTTTGACAAGATGTATGAAAAATCGATTGGAAATGCAGAGCTTTTCATTGAACTTAGGGCGATGACGGAAGTTGCATCCGTAGAGCCAACTGAAAATGGCTGGACATTGAAATGTTCACAATGGGTGGAAGAAAGTGAATTTGATGTGGATACAGAGGCTGTTGTTTTTGGAACGGGCTATAAATCGACCGTTCCGGCATTTCTTGACACCATGGAAGAGCTTTTAATCCGCGATGATTTAGGCCGTCTTGCAATTACGAAAGACTATCGGATTGGAACGACCATCTCTACAGCGAATCATCTTTTTATTCAAAATGGCGAGGTACATACGCATGGCGTGGGGGCACCTGATCTAGGATTAGGGGCATTCCGAAATTCCATTATTATCAATCAATTGGCAGGTAAAGAGGTTTATCCATCCGAGCCAAAGGGTGCTTTTCAGTCATTCCGTGTAAAATCACCAGTCATGGCTTACTAATAGAAGGAAAGGGGAGCAATATATGCAGTTCATGAATGAAGTGGAACAGGCGGTTTCTGAAAAAAATTGGTCGATAGTAAACCAAAACCTGCTGGCAAAGATGATTTCTGAGTATATGTATGAAGATATGATCCATCCAGCTGTATTGAAAGAAAATGAAGCAGGAAACCTATATGAGTTAGAGATTAATGAGGGGAAATCTTATCAATTTTTGGCTTCGCCCCGTCTTTTTGACAGCTATGAAGTACAGGCTGAGTCGATCCAGGTCTGCGAAATGGAAGGTTTTACACAGGCCAATGATGCTATTCAATTCATTTTAGACATTCAGCCGTTAATTGGGATGACTGCAGAAACAACAGGACATTTAATCAAAGAATTCCATCATACGCTGCTTGCGGACCTTCAATTGCTATCCAAACCTGAACAAGGCGCGGATGATTTAGTCGAGCTGGACTATGCGTTACTTGAAGGAGAAATGAGCGGTCACCCTTGGATTGCTTATAACAAGGGAAGAATCGGTTTCGGTTTTGATGATTACTTGAAGTTTGCTCCAGAAAACCAGAAGGAAGTTCAGTTATCATGGATTGCGGTCCATAAAACGAGGGGTGAGTTCAATTCCATCGAAACGTTGTCCTATAAGCAATTGATGGAGAATGAACTAGATGAGGAAACCCAAAAATCATTTGTAAAAAGATTGACAGAGAAAGGGCTGAAGGCAGAAAACTATTACTACCTCCCAGTCCATGAATGGCAGTGGAAGAATGTAATCATCCAGAATTTTACCGATGACTTGGCTAAAGGGCTGATTGTAGCTTTAGGAAATGGTCCTGATGAGTATCTGCCGCAACAATCCATCCGGACATTTGTTAATGTATCGAATAAGAATAAACACCACGTCAAGCTGCCAATGAGCATTTTAAATACGCTAGTCTACCGTGGATTACCAGCGGAACGCACAGTCATTGCGCCAAAAATCACAGAGTATATAAAGAACATTTATGAAAATGATTCATTCTTGAAAGAACAATGCAAAGTGGTGCTTCCTGGTGAAGTGGCCAGTTTAAATGTTGATCACCCGTATTATTCCAAGCTAGAGAATGTACCCTATCAATATTTAGAGATGCTGGGCGGTATTTGGAGAGAAAGTATTTACAGTTATATGGAAGAAGGCGAAAAGCCCATTACGCTTGCGTCCCTTTTACATGTGGACAGCAAAGGGAAACCATATGTGGAAAGCCTTATTGAAAAATCGGGATTGTCTGCAGAAGCCTGGACAGCTCAATTATTTGACGTCATTCTATCACCATTATTACATTTTATCTATCAATATGGATTGGTATTCTCGCCGCATGGCCAAAACACCATTTTAGTCTTGAAGGATTACAAGCCTCACCGTTTGGCCATCAAGGATTTTGTAGATGATGTAAACGTCAGTGATCAGCCGCTTCCTGAATTAAGAAGCCTTCCTGATGATTTAAGGAAAGTACTAAGAAGTGAGACTCCCGAGGGGCTGGTTCAATTCATTTTCACGGGACTATTCATCTGTCATTTCCGATACTTGTCAACACTTCTGATGAAGAGGTCCCTTTTGGATGAGAATGCCTTTTGGGAAGGTGTCGCTCAAACAATCCATACACATCAGAAAAAATTCCCTATGCTACAGGATCGTTTCGATACATTCAATTTCTTTGCGCCAAAATTGACAAAACTATGCCTGAATAGAAATCGGATGCTTCAATATGGTTATAGCGATGGTGAAGACCGTCCGCATGCATCTGAATTTGGGCGTGTGAATAATGCACTTTTTGAAAAGTTACCTGCAAAAACGCTTTAAAGTTAAGCTTGCTCAGACTTTTGAGCCAGTTTCAGACAGTAGACAAACCCGATGAAAATCGAGTTTGTCTACTGTTTTTTATAGTTTTTACAATTTGACCGTTGATTTCCGCTCCAGGTACTCGCTTTCCGCGAGCGGTCAGCCCTCGGCTTACGCCTGCGGGGTCTCCCTAGACGCGCTTTTCCCGCAGGAGTCTCGTATACCCGTTCCAATCAATTTTGTTAAAAAATTTATAGAGCGATAATAGCTAACAAAAAGATTGTGTTATCCTCTTTGGTTCAAACTCCCTAAAAATTATCTTTGGAATAGGACTTGCCGTTCATATAAATTGGTGATAAGCTATTGTGTAAACGGTTACATAAGAGTATTGAGGTGGATATATTGGCAACTATTCGGGATGTTGCAAAGGAAGCTGGGGTTTCTGTTGCTACGGTTTCTAGAGTGATGAATGGCAGTGGTTATGCACATGAGGACACAAAAAAGGTGGTCATGGCAGCTGTTGAAAAGTTAAACTATAAACCGAATGAAGTGGCAAGATCCCTCTACAAACGTAAATCCAAATTGATTGGTTTAATCTTGCCGGACATTACGAATCCCTTCTTTCCAGAAATGGCAAGAGGTGTCGAGGATTATCTGCAGCAATTTGGATATCGATTAATCTTTGGAAATAGCGATGAAAAGAGAGATAAAGAAATAGAATATATTGACACTTTTCTACAGAATAATGTAGTGGGCATGATTGCTTCCACTAGTGAAGAAGCAAATGAAAACTTCGATAACCTGGATATTCCAGTAGTCCTTCTCGACCGTACAGCAGAGAAATTACCAGCCGTTTATTCCGATCAAAAGACAGGCGGTAAGCTGGCAGCACGCGTATTGCTGGATAGAGGCAGTACGAATATTGTCCTCATTAGGGGGCCAGTCGAAATAAAGCCTGTATATGAACGATATAAGGCTGCATTGGAGGAATTGGAACAAGCGGAAGTGAACGTGCAAGTCATGGATTCAACTCTGACCCTTCAGGGCGGCCAAATTTGTGTGGGACAGCTGTTCGAGCAATATCCGGAAACGGATGGAATCATAGCTTGTAATGATATCGTTGCAGCTGCCGCACTTCAGGAGATTTTAAAACGGGGAATACGGATTCCGGAAGACATACAATTGATCGGCTATGATGATATCGCTTTTACATCGTTATTGCACCCACCATTATCGACAATAAGGCAGCCAGCCTATGAGATGGGGGCACAAGCGGCGGAAATGCTCATTAAAAGGATCAATCAGGAAAAATTGGAAGTAACGCACAAAAAGCTCCCTGTTTCTTTTGTGGAGAGACAAACAACGAGAAGGAAGGCGGAGAAGACATGATTAGAATTACAGTAGTGGGAAGTTCCTCAATGGACTTAGTGGTGACATCAGCAAAGCGGCCAATGGCCGGGGAAACGGTTTTAGGAGAGTCTTTTATAACGGTTCCTGGAGGGAAAGGAGCCAATCAGGCTGTGGCAGCGGCCCGTCTTGGTGCACAAGTATCGATGGTTGGATGTGTAGGTGATGATGTCTATGGAGAGATCATATTAGAAAACCTGAAAAAAAATCATGTAAACACAGAGTATGTGGAACCGGTTACAGGTTCTGCTTCAGGGACAGCACATATTACCCTTTCGGAAGGTGATAACAGCATTATTGTCGTAAAAGGTGCGAATGATTTCATTACTCCTGAATATGTAGAAAAGGCGAAAAAGGTGATAGAGGAATCGGATATCGTGTTGGTTCAGCAGGAAATACCCGAGGAAACTGTGGAGTATCTGGCTGACTTGTGCAACATGCTTCAAAAGAGATTACTATTGAACCCAGCTCCCGCCCGCAAGTTAAGCGAGGCTGTCATTCAACAGGCATCATTCCTTACTCCGAATGAACATGAATTCGAGATACTATTCGATGGGAGAGATAGAACGGAAGTCTTGACTGAGTATCCAAATAAATTATTCATTACCGAAGGGAAAAATGGCGTCCGTTACTTTGATGGACATGAAGAAAAGGTTGTTCCAAGCTTTGAAGTGGAAGCGGTGGATACAACAGGTGCAGGGGATACATTCAATGCAGCCTTTGCGGTGGCTGTTGCAGAAGGAAAAAGTTTTGACGAAAGTTTGTTGTTCGCGAACCGGGCAGCTTCCATTTCCGTGACGAAATTAGGTGCTCAAGGCGGCATGCCGCAAAGGGTAGAGGTCGAGAGGGGCTTTGAAGCATGAAACGTCAAGGAATCATCAATAGTTCAATAGCAAAGGTCCTGGTTGACCTTGGTCATACCGATTATATTGTCGTAGGTGATGCCGGGCTGCCGGTGCCGCCCGGAGTTTGCAAGATAGATTTAGCATTGACGCCTGGGACGCCATCATTTCAAGATGTCGTCCGGGCGGTTCACGAAGATATGATTGTTGAAAAAGTTATCGCTGCCACTGAAGTGAAGGTTAAAAACCCGGAACAGCATCAATACATGGAGCAGCAATTCGGAGCAGAGATTGAATATGTTTCCCATGAGGATTTTAAAAGGCTGACAAGTAACGCGAAAGCCATTATCCGGACCGGGGAGACGACGCCATATTCAAATTGCATATTGCAGTCTGGAGTATTCTTTTAAAGAAATGAGATGATGAGCATGCAAATCGAAATGCACAATATTTATAAAGCATTTGGTCAAAACAAGGTATTGGAAGGTGTTCATTTTTCTTTAGAGGCTGGGGAAGTACATGCACTAATGGGGGAAAATGGAGCAGGGAAATCAACCTTGATGAACATTTTGACCGGGCTGCATAAACAAGATCAAGGAACGATCGAGATTAACGGTAAAGAAACCTCCTTCAAGGATTCAAAGGAAGCGGAGGAGGGGGGAATGGCCTTTATCCGTCAAGAATTGAATATTTGGCCCGAAATGACCGTGCTGGAGAATCTATTTATCGGCAGGGAAATGGTGAATGCCTTCGGTGTCCTGAAGACGAAACAAATGAAAGCGCGTGCAAAGGAGATTTTTAAAACACTTAATATTTCCCTTCCTTTTGATAAGGAAGCCGGATTCTGTTCTGTCGGTGAACAGCAAATGATTGAAATTGCCAAGGCGCTCATGACGGATGCCGAAGTCATCATCATGGACGAGCCCACAGCCGCTTTAACTGATAGGGAAATAGAGAAGCTCTTTGAAGTGATGAAGGGGCTTACCAAAAAGGGTGTATCGCTTGTTTATATTTCTCACCGAATGGAAGAAATATTCGCCATTTGTGACAGGATCACCGTAATGCGTGACGGAAAGACAGTCGATACGAAAAGAATTGCAGAAACAAATTTCGATGAAGTCGTTCAGAAAATGGTCGGGCGGGAGCTGGAGGACCGTTTTCCTCATCGTGAAGCGAATGCTGGCGACATAGTCCTTGATGTGAAAGGTTTAACCAGAAAGGGGCTTTTTGAAGATATCCATTTCGCGGTTCGGCAAGGTGAGATTGTCGGTGTAGCCGGATTGATGGGAGCAGGCAGAACGGAAATAATGCGCGCACTTTTTGGTGTCGACCAAATAGACAGCGGTGAAATCACCATTGAAGGCAAGAAAGTTTCCATACGAAAACCAACGGATGCAGTTCGACACGGCCTGGCTTTCATTACGGAAAATCGTAAAGAAGAGGGATTGATCCTGGACTTTTCTGTAAGGGAAAATATCGGCTTGCCGAATCTCAAGAGTTTTGCTCCTAGCGGTATCGTGAAAACGGAAGATGAGATGAACTTTGCCGAAATGATGATTAAGCGCCTTCACGTGAAGACATCTTCTGCTGAAACGGTCATCGGCAACCTATCCGGAGGTAATCAACAGAAGGTGGTAATCGCCAAATGGATCGGCACGTCCCCTAAAGTTTTAATTATGGATGAGCCGACCCGAGGCATAGATGTTGGTGCAAAACGTGAGATTTATGAATTGATGAATGAATTGACGGAGCGAGGCATCGCCATCATCATGGTTTCGTCCGAACTTCCGGAAATTGTTGGAATGAGTGATAGAATCCTTGTGGTTCACGAAGGTAAAATTTCTGGGGAATTGATAAAGCAGGAAGCGACGCAAGAAAAAATTATGGCATTGGCGACAGGAGGGAACTAGGATGAAACTTGAGGCTACAGGGAAAAGCGGGATTTGGCAGAAATTTGGTCCGTTACTCGCCTTGATTCTATTATTTATCGTAATAACCGTTTTAAATCCATCATTCATGGAACCGAATAATATTTTGAATTTATTGCGTCAAACCTCCATCAATGCACTTATTGCGTTTGGGATGACCTTTATCATATTGACAGGTGGCATCGACTTGTCCGTCGGTTCCATTTTAGCTCTATCCAGCGCACTTATGGCTGGTATGATGGTCTCGGGATTAGATCCGATTTTAGCTATATTAGTAGGGATTCTCCTAGGTGCAATAATGGGGGTAATCAATGGGATTCTCGTTTCAAAGGGAAAAATGGCCCCTTTCATCGTGACACTGGCCACCATGACAATTTTCCGGGGATTAACGCTTGTGTATACGGATGGAAAGCCGATTACTGGAATTGGCGATTCCGTTATGTTCCAGATGCTTGGGAGAGGTTACTTCCTCGGACTGCCGGTACCGGCCGTTGTGATGATTATCGCTTTCATGATCCTATGGTTCCTGCTTCATAAAACATCATTTGGACGTAAAACATATGCCATTGGCGGAAATGAAAAGGCTTCCCGTATTTCGGGGATTAAAGTTGACCGAGTCAAGGTGGCCATTTATGGGCTGGCCGGTACGATGGCGGCAATCGCTGGTGCCATTTTAACATCCCGTCTGAATTCGGCACAGCCGACTGCAGGCCAATCCTATGAAATGGATGCCATTGCAGCCGTGGTGCTAGGCGGAACGAGCCTTTCAGGCGGTAAAGGGCGGTTGTTCGGTACCTTGGTGGGTGTCCTGATCATCGGTACCTTGAATAACGGCATGAATTTACTTGGTGTATCCTCCTTCTACCAGCAAGTGGTAAAAGGTGCAGTTATATTAATCGCGGTCTTACTTGACCGTAAAAAATCATAAGAAGAGGTGTAATCAATGAAAAAAATAGTATCGATCATCATGGTTCTTTCTTTAATGGTCTTGGCTGCCTGTTCAATGGACTCTGGTTTAACAGATGATAAAAAAGAAAAGAAAGACTCCATGAAAGATGTGAAAGTCGGGGTCAGCATTTCTACTTTAAACAACCCATTCTTCGTTTCCTTAAAAGATGGCATTGAAAAAGAGGCAAAAGAAAAGGGCATGAAAGTCACAGTTGTTGACGCCCAGGATGATACGGCAAAACAAATCAGCGGAATTGAAGATTTAATCCTTCAAAAGGTTGATGTCCTTCTTGTGAATCCAACTGACTCTGCGGCAATATCTTCAGCCGTTAAAGATGCTAATGATGCAGGCATTCCCGTTATCACGATTGACCGCTCTTCAGACGAAGGCGATATTGAAACGTTCATCGCTTCCGATAATGTGGCTGGCG
Organism: Peribacillus sp. YIM B13481; assembly: GCF_042787985.1. Classification (NCBI taxonomy): domain Bacteria; kingdom Bacillati; phylum Bacillota; class Bacilli; order Caryophanales; family Bacillaceae; genus Peribacillus; species Peribacillus sp. YIM B13481. The sequence continues at coordinate 105,670 of NZ_JBHZPE010000008.1, read as the reverse complement.
GGGAAATGGCTGCAGAATATCTAGTTAAAGAGCTTGACGATAAAGCGAAAGTAGTGGAGCTTGAAGGAGTATCCGGAGCATCCGCAACTCGTGAACGCGGGAAAGGTTTCCACAATATTGCGGACAAGCAGTTAGATGTCCTGACAAGCCAAACGGCGGAATTCGACCGGACAAAGGGGCTTAACGTCATGGAAAATATTCTGCAAGGCAATAAAGACATCCAAGCGGTATTCGCCCATAATGATGAAATGGCACTAGGAGCAATTGAAGCAATCAAGGCAGCAGGAAAAGACATCATTGTGGTTGGTTTTGACGGAAATGATGATGCATTGAAAGCAGTTGAAAACGGTGAACTAAAAGCTACAATCGCCCAACAACCGGCACTTATCGGTGAAGAAGCGGTTAATGCGGCTGAAAAAATCTTAAAAGGTGAAAAGGTAGACGAAAAAATATCTGTTCCATTGAAATTAGTTACTAAAGAATAATAGTTTTGCAATCAGTGAGAGTGTCGGAATTTTTCCGACACTCCTCTTTTTGTAGATCAATGGTTCATTTATTGGCATTAATTTAGTTTATGCCAATGTGGTGGGCTAACAATGTAAAAATCATATTAACCAGTTGAATAAGCAGAATATCAATCTAGCCCATGAAATCATGCTACATAATTTAACATTCACTCCTATAAGGATACCTGTAAAAAGCTGTAATCACTCTTTTACCAAAAATAAGACGGCCCATGTTGGGACCGCCTCCTATTTTTAACTTATTATTAGAGTATGCCTTGAGTCAGCATAGCATCTGCTACTTTAAGGAATCCCGCAATATTGGCTCCGACAACTAAGTTGCCAGGTTCACCATATGCTTCTGCTGCTTCTACACTGTTTTTATAAATATTTTTCATGATACCGTGTAGTTTCGTATCGACTTCTTCAAATGTCCAAGGCATTCTAGCACTGTTTTGGGCCATTTCAAGTGCAGAAACGGCAACACCACCTGCGTTGGCGGCTTTGGCTGGTCCGAATAGGATACCATTATTAAGGAATACGTCAATAGCCTCAAGAGTTGATGGCATGTTAGCACCTTCGCCGATTGCTTTCACGTTGTTTTTAACAAGCACTTTTGCTGCTTCTTCATCAATTTCATTTTGTGTTGCACAAGGAAGGGCGATATCGCATGGTACAGACCAAATTCCATAGCTTCCTTCATTGTACTCAGCTTCGGGGTGAGCATCGACATACTCGCTCAAACGCTTTCTTTCTATTTCTTTTAAACGTTTAACTGTATCTAGGTTCAGACCATTTTTGTCATATATATAGCCATTAGAGTCGCTACATGCAACAACTTTAGCACCCAGCTGTGTAGCTTTTTCAATGGCATAAATGGATACATTGCCTGATCCGGAAATAACAACTGTGCTGCCATTAAATTGTAAACCTTTGTCTTTTAGCATTTCTTCGACAAAGTAAACTGTTCCGTATCCAGTCGCTTCTGTACGGGCTAAGCTTCCGCCGTAACTTATGCCTTTACCAGTTAAAATACCTGCATGGTAGCTGCCTTGAATCTTTTTATACTGACCGAATAGATAACCGATTTCTCTAGCCCCTACTCCGATATCCCCTGCCGGTACGTCTGTATCCGGACCGATATAGCGAGCCAGTTCTGACATGAAGCTTTGGCAAAAACGCATGATTTCAGCGTCTGATTTTCCTTTTGGATCGAAGTCAGATCCGCCTTTTCCACCGCCAATTGGCTGTCCTGTAAGAGAATTTTTAAAGATTTGCTCGAAACCGAGGAACTTGATAATACTGGAGTTTACTGTCGGGTGAAAACGTAGACCGCCTTTAAATGGCCCAATGGCACTGTTGAATTGCACGCGGAAACCACGGTTGACTTGTACATTTCCTAAGTCATCAACCCAAGAGACACGAAAGGTAATCATTCTTTCTGGCTCAACGAGTCTTTCTAAAATCCCACTTTTCATATAAATAGGGTGTTTTGAAAATACTGGTACTAATGAAAGGAATATTTCTTTTACGGCTTGATGGAATTCATTCTCGTGAGGATTACGCTCCTTTACCTGTGCGTATACTTGACTTACAAACTCTTTGGCGACCTGTATTTCCTCTTGCTCAACTTCATGTGATGTTGTCATTACCTTTTCTCCCCTTTTTTGGTAACATGAGAATATATTTGAATATATATATACGTTTTTATGTGATACTTTAATGATATAATTCAAATTTGAAAGAAACAATCTGAATATTAGATAAATAACATGCCGTTTTGATATGAAAGAAGGAGCTTACATTGGAATTAAGACAAATCGAATATTTCATTGAAGTCGCAAAGCGTGAACATATGACGGAAGCAGCAGTGGCTTTGCATGTTGCCCAGTCTGCAGTAAGTCGTCAAATTTATAATTTAGAAGAGGAATTAGGTGTGCCTTTATTTATCCGCGAAGGCCGGAAGATTAAGCTGACACCTATAGGACATACATTTTTAGCGAATATGGAACAAGCTATGGATATTATTGATCGTTCAAAGCGTGAGCTTGCTGAGAGCTTAAATCCGGAAAAAGGGACAATTCGTATTGGCTTTCCAAGTAGTTTAGCTTCTTATATATTGCCAAAGGTTATTTCTGATTTCAGAGAGATTTACCCGCAAGCGAAGTTCACTTTGAAACAAGGCTCATATCGTTACCTGATCGATTCTGTTATAAAAGGAAATATTAACATGGCCTTAATTGGACCTCTACCGGCGAACGAAAAGAAAATTCACGGAGAAACTCTATTTATTGAGAACTTAGTTGCTCTTTTGTCAGAAAGTCATCCTTTGGCCTTGAAGAAGTCATTAAACTTAAATGAACTTCAAGGAAATCCGTTCATCGTATATCCTAAGGGGTATGTTTTACGTGATATTGTTATGAAGGCATGTAAACTGCACGGTTTCGAGCCAGAAGTTGCATTTGAAGGAAAAGATACTGATGCTATTAAAGGTCTAGTGGCAGCAGGACTTGGCGTAACCTTAATACCAGAAATCTCTCTGATTGACAGTTTGCCTCGTTTTACAGTTAGACTGCCGTTGGATGAACCATCCGTAACTAGGGCTGTAGGTGTTATTATTCCAACTGAAAGGGAGTTAATGCCAACGGAGAAACTATTTTATCGATTCCTGAGAGACACTTTTGCAACTTTGGAAGGTTTTCAATAGAAGAGAAGTTAAAAGCTAGGTGTGAGGGGATTCTTTATGAAAGATCACATTTATACCATAGTATAGAGGCGAATCCAATTTAAATGGATTCTCTTTTTTTATAAAAATAGGAATAATTTGTATTTGTAAATGCTAAAAACCTATATTGGAATAATGTATAAGCTATTCCGGCTTAAAACCAGATATTTTAGAGTGTTTTAGTAATAAAAGGATTAATTTATATTAAAATAATACAATATTGGACCTGACTGTATATAAATGTGATACATACCCATTTTTGTAAGCGTGTTTATTTTATTAGAATAAAAATACTTCTTACATTATCAGAAAATTCATGTTATTATACGAACAGACATTATAGGGAGCGGCGAAATAGATGAGTATTTAATAATATGAATTACTTCATATTATTATTCTCTTATTATGTTAGTGGGATTAATTTTGTGGAATTGTTTGAGCCCTGCTTGTGAACTTAGTAACAAGACACTAAAGTAAAATCAACTGGTGTACCCTTCCAAATAATAGGGTTTTTTTGTTAAGTTGAATATTCTGATGATTTATAAGGAGTGGAGATAAAGTGAGCAGGAAAGAATACATCAGCGATCGAATGTACAAGGCTTCAACAGGGATAGCCAACGCAGTTTTGGTAACATTAGGAATCGGGTTATTGTTTGAATCGATAGGGGGATATTTAGATTGGGAGGTCCTCCTGGCAATAGGGGGTGCCGCAAAGGTCTTGCTAGCCCCAGCTTTAGGAGCAGGTATCGCCTATCAGCTTGGAGGTAATTCATTAATTATCTTTAGCGCCATGGCCTCAAGTGCAGTTGGCGGTGCTGCCATCAACAGAACTGCTGAGGGTGCCTTCACGATTGTTACGGGTCAGCCACTAAGTGCCGTTCTGGCAGCCTTAATTGCAACTTATGTAGGTAAGCGCCTAATAGGCAAAACAAAGTTGGATATCATGGCCATCCCATTGGCTGCTGTTCTTGTCGGTGGGGTTTCTGGATATGGTCTAGCACTTGTTACGACACCGTTCCTGACATGGTTAAGCAGTCAAATTACAGCTCAGGTTGAAGGTTCTCCATTAATTGGTTCCATGGTCATTGCATTGGTATGGAGCATTTTATTGATGACACCGGCTTCTTCCGCTGCTCTTGCTATTGCCCTACAGTTAGATCCTGTTTCAAGCGCGGCTGCTTTAATCGGATGTACCGTTCAGTTTGTTGGCTTCACTGTCATGTCTTATAAAGATAATGATATGGGTGGATTCCTTGCACAGATGGTGGTTACGCCGAAAGTTCAATTTCCTAACTTAATCAAAAAACCATTATATGTCGTCCCGCCATTTGTAGCGGCAATCATTTGTGCTCCTATCGCTACGTTGGCATTCGATTTCCAAGTACCGTATGAGCTTGGGGGGATGGGCTTAAGTTCATTGATTGCCCCGATTGCTATCATTACGGGTCAAGGGTTGTACACGTTCCTGGTTTATGTGGCAGTGGGCATGGTCTTGCCAGCTGTGATCACCCTTGCCTTACATCGAGTATTGAAGATGATGGGTAAAGTAAAACCGGGAGATCTTCATTTAGAAGTATCATAATCAAAGATTTTGGAGAAACGGGCCTTGTGACGGAACCAGGCTCGTTTTTATTTATAAAGGGATTAGGGTAAAATGGGGAAGAAAGCAATTGCAAAGATAGGATGATATATATGGGAAAAGAAATAGATATAAAAGTGAAAGCTAAGTTCGTAAGTAAAATCGGCAAGGGCTTTCCCTTGATTGTTAAAGAGTCGATAGCCAACCATAATGACCTTCAGGAAGAGGGATCTTTAGTGCGTTTGGTGGATGAGAATAACCGTTTTCTAGCAAAAGGTTATTATGGTAAACAAAACAAAGGCTATGGCTGGGTATTGACCCGAAGAGAAAATGAAAAAATTGATCAAACCTTTTTTAATGGCAAAATCCGAGCGGCATATGAATTCCGAAAGTCTTTTTTTGAAGATGCGGAGACTACAGCGTTCCGCTTGTTTAATGGGGAAGGTGATGGAATTGGCGGTTTAATCATCGATCATTATGATGGTCACTATGTCATTAGCTGGTACAGCAAAGGGATTTATTCATTTAAAGACTATATCATTAAGGCACTGCAGAATACGGTCGAGGTAAAGTCGCTTTATCAGAAGAAACGATTTGATACGAAGGGGCAATATGTAGAAGAAGACGATTTTGTCATGGGTGAACAGCCGGCATTTCCGCTTCTTGTAAAAGAGAATGGAGTTCATTTCGCTGTCTATCTGAATGATGGGGCAATGGTCGGCGTCTTCCTTGATCAACGCGATGTCAGAAGGAAAATCCGGGATGAATACGCAAAAGGGAAAACGGTGTTGAATATGTTCTCCTACACTGGGGCATTTTCCGTGTTTGCCGCTTTAGGCGGTGCCGTTAAAACAACTAGTGTCGACCTGGCGAATCGCAGTTTACCAAAGACGATCGAGCAGTTCAGTGTGAATGGAATAGATCCTGAAGCTCAAAATATCGTGGTGATGGACGTATTTAAGTATTTTAAATATGCAGTGAAGAAGGCTTTGAAATTTGAAATGGTCATCCTCGATCCACCCAGCTTTGCCAAGTCAAAGAAGTTTACTTTCAGCGCCGGAAAAGACTATACGAATCTATTGAAGGATACCATTTCCATTACGGAAGACAATGGCATCATTATCGCATCAACTAATTGCAGTACGTTTGACATGAAGAAATTCAAGAGCTTCATTGATGTTGCCTTCAGGGAGATGAATGGGAAATATGAGCTCATGGAAGAATTCTCATTGCCGGCTGATTTTAAAACAAGTACGGAATATAAGGAAGGAAATTATTTAAAAGTAGTCTTCATTAAAAAAATTAAAGGATAAGGAAAGGCGTCCACAGTTCCATTAGAGCTGTGAATGCCTTTTTTCATGAGAATGTTTCATGTGGAACGAACGGATATTCGGATTCACTGGATAGACCCTTCACTTTTCAACCCTTTCGATAAATGGAAAGAAGGCTTCATACGAATGCTGTAAGCCATGAAAAACTGAGCTGCATAGTAGGTGAGCATGATCAACGGACCAGAAAAGGCAACATCATCGATAAATTTGTTCCAAGATAAAATGGAGTCCGAGATCACGAACAGGACCCCGCCGATGATTGCCGCGGCATTTCCGGTCATAAATGCCGCCCAGCCCATGAGGGAGATGACCGTTACATAACAGATTACAGGGATGATGAGGCTATTTTCACCTTTTTCAATTAAAGAAAGTACAATTTCACGACCAATCCAAGTGGAGTAAACACAAATTGGGAAAATCGTCGCGAATCGAAGCCATGAAAAGGTCCATAGTTTAAAGAAAGCGGAAATATAGAAAAGGTGGCCGATCAAGAAGGCGGAAAGCCCGATGACGAACCAGATTAACAATCCATCTCCAAGCATGCAACAGAATAAACCAAGAAGTATTAAGGATTTGTATCGATCCTGCCTTCGTCCTGTTGCGCCGGCATAGAGTAAAATCAATAACATGGGAACGATCTTGAAGATGATTTTTATGGATAAAGGCTCTTCCGGTATCAAATAAATATATAATAGTCCCGTGAAAAGGATGGCAGCAGGTAAGCATTTCATTAACATTTAATTCCCTCCTTCAATCTTTAATTCTATGTGAGGGTAAGGAACCCCTTGTCAATTAAAAAAGGTTTGAAGGAAATTCGTGAAAATGAAAAAACTGACTCTTGGTTAACCAGGAGTCAGTTCTTATATCTTAGAATCATACCGCCGAATTTTCTTTAACGAATGCTCGTTTTAACCAGTTTTTCCCTTCAACAAGCCGCGTGACAAGCATGGCACAAACCGTGTTTCCTGTTGAGTTAAGCAGTGTAGCAGGAGCATCGATGATCGTGGATATAACCGCAATGATCGGCAGAACTTCAACAGGAAAGCCGAATACACTAAGAATCAGCATTTCCCCAATCATGCCGCCCCCAGGAATGGCGCCCATAACGGCTCCAACCAAAAAGGCAACAGCAAGTATACTTAAAATGCTTGAAATGCTTGTCATATCCTTTCCAAATAAGCTGAATAGGAAAACGATTTTCAATACCCCTCCGAATACAGAACCATCTTTATGAGTGTTGGCTCCGAGTGGGATGACAGTCTCCGCTATATCCCTTGGCACGCCCATTTTCTTGACCGATTCCAGATTGACTGGAATGGACGCGGCACTGGAACAAGTTGCGATGGCTGTAATGGAAGGTGCCAGGGCACTTTTCCAAAATAGGTTAACTCCATCTTTCCCACCTGCGATAAAGGCATACAAAGTGAAGAAGCCAAAATAATAGATCAAAGCTAAAACTAGATAAAGAATGAAAGTGCGGGCATAGCCTTCTAAAATCTGCGGCCCAAGCTGCCCGATGATCGCAGCAAAATAAGCACCAAGTCCAATTGGAGCATAGTACATGACGATTTTTACGACTTTCATCATGACAGCTGTACCCGCTGTCAAAAACTCAGTAATCGGTTTTGCCTTCTCACCGACCAATGCAGTGGAAAGTCCGATTAATACTGAGAAAACGATAAGCTGAAGCATATTGCTTCTGGATAACAGTTCTGGGAAATCAGATACGGTTACTGTGTTGACCAGTTGACTGAAGAAAGAAACTTTCTCGATGTGCTCTTCAGAGGAACTGTTTTCCATCAGTTCTTTAATGGCTGTCGTATCAGTGCCTTCCAAGGGATTGATGATGGTTGTCCCAATAAACCCAATGACGGCAGCTAAAGCGGCAGTTGTCAGGAAGACGACAACGATACTGCCCATGATTTTCCCGAGACGCTTCATTCCGCTCATATTGGCAATCGCTGAAGCAATGCTGAAAAATACTAATGGCACGATGATCGTAAACATAAGATTTAGAAATAAGTCCCCTAGCGGCTGTATGACCGAGGTTTTCTCACCGAAAACGACGCCCGCTATCCCACCGATAATAATGGCAGTGAGCAGTATTAAGGAGGATCGATAGTTTTTGATAAAACTCTTCATAAAAATTCCGTCCTTTCAGGATGAAGATACAATAAAAATATACTTCATTATCAACTCTAAGATGATGTTTGACAATATATTTTTATAGGAAGGAATGTTAAAAGATGAAACGCAATAAATAATAGGGAATGGATTTGAAAATATCGTGAAGGAGGGATGGAATGGCATTTATTGAGGTGGAAGAAGGCGTTCGGTTGTTTTATGAAGAAAAGGGCCAGGGGAGACCAATTATTTTTATCCATGGTGTGTGGATGAGCAGCCGGTTCTTTAGAAGGCAAGTTCCGTACTTTTCAGAAAAGTATAGAACGATCTTACTTGATTTAAGAAGCCATGGCCAGTCAAATCATGTTCATTACGGGAATACAGTCTCCGCTTATGCAAAAGATCTTCATGCGTTCATTGGTAAACTGGGATTACAGGATGTCATACTCGTAGGCTGGTCCATGGGGGCTTTTGTCGTCTGGGATTATCTCAAGCAATTCGGTGAGGGAAATATTCATTCAACTGTGATTGTCGATGAATTGGCCTCTGATTTTAAGTGGCCCGACTTTAATATTGGCGCATTTGATATGGACACGTTGATTGCCTTCATGACTGAAATTCAAACGAACCGTTCCCCATTTTTACAAAGCTTCCTTGCCTCCATGTTTAAAAATGAATTATCTGTAGCGGATGCAAGCTGGATGCTCGGGGAAGTGACCAAAATGCCAGAATCCATTGCCAGTGCCATTCTATTTGATCAATCGATTGTCGACTATCGTGAATTCTTGCCAAAAATCAATGTTCCCACACTTCTCTGTTTTGGAAGGCTTGAAAAAGTCATCCCGGTAGCTGCAGGGGAACATTTGCATAAAAACATTCCGAATTCCGAACTAGTAATCTTTGAAGATAGTTGCCATTGTCCATTCATTGAAGAAAGCGACTTGTTTAATGAAACCGTAGATGGCTTTATACAAAAAGGAGTGTAAAGGTACAGGATATATTGGATGATGACAGTATATTATAAAGGGATGCAGGCCTCGTGCCTGCATTCATTTTTCATTATAAATACTTCACTTACTATTGTATTTTTCTATTAACCAAGCGGTTTCAGCAAGAAATAAAGGGAATAATGGTACTAAGGTTGTATGTACCGCAATTAGATGGTGTTGATAAATTAAATAGGTAATATTTTTATATCCTTTTCAGAGGAATTGGGCTATTATGAGGTGGATTTAAACTGGTAAGATCGTTTATCTGTTATTACGCAGAAAGTGATGGAGAGGATAAAATGGAAGATCAGTTACCGTACAATGAAATTATAGATGTATGTTTACTAGCGGGAAAAATCATGCTTCAGAACGGAGCGGAAACATCAAGGGTGGAAGATACGATGGTTAGAATTGCTGCAGCGTATGGATGCGGTGACTCCCACAGTTTTTCAACCCCCACAGGAATTATTTTTTCGCTGGATGGAATGCACCCAGCCTCCAAATTAATTCGAGTTTCCCAACGGTCTACAGATTTACATAAGGTAACGCTTGTTAACAGTATATCCCGAAGCATTTCCAGCAAGGAAATGTCACCAGAGGAAGCCTATTTACGGTTAAAGGAAATCGAAAAGGCCGGGATGGGGTATCCCATGTGGGGTCAGGTTTTTGCTGCATTTATAGCGAGCGGCTGTTTTTTAATCATGTTCCAAGGACAGTGGAATGATTTCATCTGGTCCTGTATAGCTGGAGGAATGGGATTCTCTTGCCTGCTTTATTTGCACTGGTTACTGGAAGTTCGTTTTTTTGCTGAATTTATAGCTTCTTTAGTTGTAGGTTTAGTGGCTATGTTCTTTGTCCATATTGGGGTTGGAAGTCATTTGGACACGATAATCATTGGAGCGGTGATGCCGCTTGTACCAGGGCTGTTAATTACTAATGCAGCCAGGGATTTAATTGCAGGGCATTTAGTTTCGGGTCTATCCAAGGGTGCGGATGCAGGTTTGACTGCATTAGCCATTGGGGCAGGAATATCGGCTGCGTTTGTTTTCTTATGATTTTAGAGGGGGAAGAATGATGTTTGCACAGCTTATTACAAGTTTCATTGCCTCAGCCGCCTTTGGAGTGATCTTCAATGTACCGAAAAACTCATTGTTTCAATGTGGTTGCGTAGGGATGTTAGGGTGGGTCTTATACTTCTTTTTGGTTAAAAATGAGATAAACAGCATTATGGCAACTTTAGCGGCTGCATTTATCGTTGCGGTTATCAGCCAGTATTTTGCTAAAAGGTATAAAACCCCGATCACGATTTTTAATGTATCGGGAATCATCCCCCTCGTGCCAGGAGGCTTGTCATATGATGCGATGAAGCATTTTGTCGTAAATGATTTTAATGTTGCCGTTCAATTGGCCGCCAAGGCTTTCATGCTGGCTGGTGCGATAGCAATGGGGCTGATCTTTGCAGAAGTCATGAACCAGCTAGTAACGAAATACAATAGAAGGAAGATAAGATTGAGAAGTTAGATGAATTGTAAAGGCATCCACTTTTATTTTCCTAACTGATTTTGAAGATTTTCAACTTAAATAAAAGAGAAAGGAGAACAGGTGAATACCTTGATCTCCTTTCTCTTTTTAATATTTAATATTGAAGCCAGCTTATAAAGGGTCTTTCATTCCAGTGTTAGCTGTAACCAATATTTCATCGTATTTTTTGGCATCAGCTTTCTTGCTTGACAGCAGTGTTCCGACGATGGCTGCGATAAAACCAATTGGGATGGAGACTATGCCTGGATTGGCAAGTGGGAATAATGGCTCCCCTACGAATATTGCGGCTCCCTCTACCGGCGACCAGACATTGGGACTTAGGAAAACAAGTAATAAAGAACTGACCAGCCCCACTATCATACCCGTGACAGCCCCAGCTGTGTTAAAACGTTTCCAGAATACCGTGAAGATAATGATTGGCAGATTGGCACTAGCAGCGACGGCAAAGGCAAGTGACACAAGGAAAGCGACATTCATGTTTTGGGCAAATAAAGCAAGGATGATGGAGAGGATGGATACTCCGATCGATGCCCAACGAGCTGCAACGACCTGTTCTTTGTCAGTAGCCTGACCTTTTCGGATGATGTGGCCATAAAAGTCATGGGCAAAAGCAGAGGCTGCAGATAAAACGAGACCTGCTACAACCGCTAAAATGGTAGCGAAAGCAACTGCAGACACAAAGGCGAACAGGAAGTCACCTCCAATGGCTTCGGCAAGCAGCGGGGCAGCCATATTGCCGGCGGCATTCGCGGCTACGATTTTGTCGTATCCAACAAAAGCTGCTGCTCCAAAGCCAAGGAAAATGGTCATTATATAAAAGATGCCAATGATCCAAGTGGCATATACTACGGACTTACGGGCTGTGATGGCGTCTTTTACCGTAAAGAAACGGATGAGAATGTGAGGAAGTCCAGCAGTACCGAGTACAAGCGCTAAATTAAGGGATAAAGTATCCAATGGATCCTTGAATTTGTTACCCGGGTTGAGGAAATCGCCGCCTAAAGGGGTGGCTGTTTTCATTTGCTTGAACATCTCGATCACGCTAAAGTCGAATTTCGCCAACACGATAATAGAGATGATGAATGTACCTGCCATCAATAAAATCGCCTTTACGATTTGGACCCAACTGGTGGCCGTCATACCGCCGAATACGACGTAGACGGTCATTAAAATACCTACAATGATGACGGAGTATAGATAATCAATTCCAAGTAAGAGTTTTATAAGGGCACCTGCACCGACTAGTTGGGCAATCATATAAAAGGTTGAAATGGAAATGGTGTTAAGGGCAGCGACCCCGCGTACTTTCTTTTCATTGAAACGGGCAGCGATCATGTCCGCCAGTGTATACTTACCAAGGTTCCGGAGCGGTTCGGCCACGATATAAAGAACGACCAGATAAGCAACCAGAAAACCTATACTATAGAAAAAGCCATCAAATCCAGAGAGTGCGACCATCCCAGCTATTCCTAAAAAAGAGGCGGCGGACATATAATCACCCGCAATGGCCCAGCCATTCTGCCAGCCAGTCAGGCTGCTGTCCGCCGTATAAAAGTCCGCGGTCGTTTTGGTGCGCCGTGAAGCAAAATAGGTAATGACTAATGTAAGCCCGACAATGATTAAAAATAATATGAAAGCAAGTATATTCATTGTAAATTCACCTTTATCCTTTCGCTTCTTTAACGATTTTTTCAACTAATTGGTCAAAAGCCGCAGCTTTTTTGGAATAGAGGATGCATAAGGTCCAGGTCATGATAAATTGAGCGAAGGCAAAAACCCAGGCCCAACTGATAGCCCCGAAGGCATAAGAGTTAAGAACTTTAGAATAGGAAGTCAGTATGGGTAAGGTGAAATAAAAGACCATGAAAAAGATGGATAGTGGGACGATGAAATTGCGTTTTTTCCTTAGGAGCTCTTGAAAAGATTGTGATTGGACGATCTTGGTGTAGTCCGTGGAAGCGCTTACCTCGGTTTTCTTAGCTATTGAATCGTTTGATGCCAAGTTGGTTCCCCCTTCATTGAATATTATTTTGGTTTTGATTACCAATTTTTCTGATAACAGTATCAGTATATATTTTTCAGAATATATTGTAAATTTAAAACCTTGAAATAAACCTTTTTTCGTTCGACATAGTGTAATTATTAATGAGAGTAAAGGCTGACATAAATGTACGACCATCAAATCAAATCCGACCATTAAGGAAAAGTTAAGCTTCCTTCACGATACTGGTTTCAACGAAGGAAATATGAAAGGGGAAAATATGAAAAAGTGGATAATGATAGGTGCGATTTTAGTGGTGGTCATTGGGGGATGCGTTGGGTTTTTCATGAAGGACAATGCTGAGCCTGTTGTTGCAAAGTCGGTGCCTGCTAAAGTTGAAAAGGGTGATCTTAAAGTTAAAATAAGTGGTTCAGGATCGGTCGCTGCAACCAATAGTAAGGACCTAACTTCCTCGGTTACGGGTGAAGTGGATGAAGTCCTTGTAGAGAAGAATGAATTGGTTGAGAAAGGTGATGAACTTATTACCTTCTCGGATGGAAGTGACCCGATAACAGCCCCATTCGATGGTACAGTGACAAAATTGGATGTAGAAGAAGGGGATCGTGTATCAAGCAGTGAAGTGGTGGCACATGTTACGGATTATAAAAAATTGAAAACTACAGTCAGTGTTGATGAAATGGATGTTCCAAGTGTTAAAAAAGGACAAACAGTTGAAATAAAAGCAAGTGCTTTCGAAGATAAAACGTTCACTGGGGAAGTGACCAGTGTAGCAAAGGAAGGTACATATGAGAATGGAGTTTCTTCATTCGATGTCACTATCAAAATTGACAAACCTGGCGACCTGAAAATTGGGATGTCTACTGAAGTGAGCATTGTGACGAATAGTGTAAAAGATGTTTTATACGTTCCGATTGAGGCAGTCCAAAAGGACGGTGAAGAGAAATATGTGAATATACAACAATCCGGTTCCGCTGAAGGGGCTACAAGTACAAAGGCAACGGTTGAAACTGGGATCAGTAACGATAGGTATATCGAAATAACATCGGGTCTTGAAGAGGGCCAGTTTGTCTCCTTGCCCATAACCATCTCAAATGAAAATTCGACAGGCAGCGGCTTCGGTGGAATGAATGGAGGCCAAGATGGCGAAATACGAATGCAGGGTGGCAGCGGAATGCCGAGCGGAGGCGGGATGCCAAACGGTGGCGGAATGCCAAGCGGCGGGGGAGGTCAGTAATATGGCGAACCCCATCATAAAAATCAGGGACATGTCTAAATCGTATGAATTAGGCGGAGATACGGTTAAGGCACTTCAAAATGTATGCCTTACAATCAATAAAGGAGATTTCATTTCTATCATCGGACCTTCTGGATCGGGGAAATCGACGTTCATGAATATGATTGGCTGTCTTGACAAGCCTGATACAGGTGAATTTCTTCTTGATGGAAAAGAAGTGGAAAAGATGAAGGATAATGAGTTAGCTGCCATTCGTAACATTAAAATAGGATTTATCTTTCAAAACTTCAATCTGTTGGCAAAACTGACAGCGTTGGAGAATGTGGAACTTCCCCTGGTTTATAGAGGGTCAAGTGTGAAGGAAAGAAGAGAAGTGGCCAATGCGTGCCTTGATATGGTGGGCCTGAGTGACCGGAAGAATCACTTGCCAACTCAACTTTCGGGTGGGCAGCAGCAAAGGGTTGCAATTGCTAGGGCGCTTGCAGGCAACCCTCCCGTTTTATTGGCGGATGAGCCGACAGGGGCTCTTGATAGTAAAACAAGTAAAGAAGTGCTGCAAATGCTGAAAGATTTAAACGAAAAGGGACAAACAATCATTCTTATAACGCATGACTTGGATGTGGCAAAAGGAGCAACTCGTGTCGTACGGATACAGGATGGTCAGCTATTTGAAAACGGAGGTGATTGGATTGAACCTGGGCGAATCAATGAAGATGGCTATACGCAGTATCAAATCCAATAAAGTCCGTGCATTTTTAACCATGCTCGGGATCATTATTGGAGTTGCCTCTGTAATCGTTCTGGTTTCGATTGGGCAGGGTTCCTCACAGTCCGTTCAGGACGAGATCAATAGCTTGGGAACGAACCTGTTAACGGTAAGTGTCACGGATACCGACTCCGTGAAGCTGACGGATGACACAATTGAACAGTTTAAAGATCTGGACGGGATATCGGAAGTTGCACCTGTGGTCACCGGACGCGTTTATGCTAAAAACGGAAAAGCTTCGACACAGGTCTCAATGGTCGGTACAACTTCATCCTACTTAACAGTGAGGGATCTAAAGCTTAATCAAGGTCGTTTTTTGACGGATATGGAAACGGAATTACGCTCTAAGGTGGTTGTCTTGGGGTCAGATACAGCCGACGCGCTTTTTGAAAATCAAAAAGCGGTGGACCAAAGCGTTCTTATCGGGGGTGTTTCCTATCGAGTGATCGGTGTTTTGAAATCAGCAGGCACCTCAATGGGATCGAGCGGGGATGATGTAATCATTGCACCGATCACTGCTGCAGAACGGGCTACAGGCAGCACGACAATCGGAACGGTATATTTAAAAGCGGAGAACGAGAATATCTTAGATAGGGCGATGTACCGGGTACAAGGTACGATGACCACATCATTTCCAGGTCAGAGTGATAACTATTCGGTGTCCAATCAAGAAGATCTGATGGATACAATGAGCTCTGTGTCGGATACGTTCACTCTCATGCTTGGCGGTATTGCGAGTATTTCGTTACTTGTAGGCGGAATTGGAATTATGAATATCATGCTGGTCTCCGTCTCAGAAAGGACGAAGGAAATCGGGATTAGAAAGGCAATTGGGGCAAATCGAAAATCCATTCTTCTTCAGTTTTTAATTGAAGCGATGGTCTTGAGCTGCTTAGGGGGACTGTTGGGAATTGGAATTGGATTGGGGATCGCGAAATCGGTTTCAGTTTTTTCAAGTTTAACGATTAGTTATTCATGGTCGGTGACACTGTTCGCCTTCTTATTCTCCATTTTAATCGGTATAATCTTTGGTGTTTTCCCTGCCAATAAGGCATCCAAATTAAATCCAATCCAAGCACTGCGTCACGAATGAACATACAATTTGAGAGAAAGCCGGCGATTAAAAGCCCGCTTTCTTTTGCCTATGAAAAAGGATAAAATCAACATATATCATAATTGAAATGGTTAGGAGGCACCCTGGATGAAGGTTTTGGTGGTAGAAGATAATGTTTCATTATTAGAATCGATCAGGCAAATCCTGACTGATGAATATGAAGTAGATACAGCGGATAATGGGGAAGATGGACTATTCATGGCTCTGCAAAGTATCTACGATATCATCATTTTGGATGTAATGCTTCCGGGAATTGATGGATTTGGAATCGTACGGAAAATCAGGGAAGCAAAGATAGATACAAGCGTCTTGTTTTTGACGGCAAAAGATGCGCTTGAGGACCGTGTCAGAGGCTTGGAGATGGGTGGCGATGATTATTTGGTCAAGCCATTTCAGGCACCGGAACTTAAGGCCAGGATTCGTGCCCTGCTTCGAAGGAGTGGCATTATATCGCTTGCGCAGCATGTGAAATACCGTGGAATTGAACTGTTGGAAAAAGAAAAGGATATTTTGGTTGATGGAAAGATCATTAAAATGACCTTGAAGCAGTTTGAATTACTGGAGTATCTAATTCAAAATAATGGGAAAATATTGACCCGTGAGCAGATTTTTGACCGCATTTGGGGATTTGATTCAGATACGACGATTGCCATTGTTGAAGTGTACATCCATCATTTAAGAAAAAAGTTGGAACCTTTCAATTATCATAAGGATATTCAAACGGTTCGGGGTATTGGTTATATGCTAAAACAACCATAAGGGGATCATTATGTTCCAAAAAACACGGCTTCAACTAACATTATTGAATTCTATCGTCTTTATTGTATTAATAGCCATATTAAGCAGAACGATTTATTTCTATACGGAAGATCAGATCTATAGGGATGTCAATGATTCACTTGAAAAGGATCACAGGGATTTCAATAATGGGGGCATGCCAGGCGGACGTCCGCAAGGTGAGTTTCTATTAGGTCCGGGGCCAAGCGTCATCGTTTGGGGACCGGATGATACGATTATTGAGCCAAGACTGAGCGAAGACAATTTCTTTAAGGTTAATGAATCGAAATTTTATCCTAAAAGATTTGATGAGATTGAAGAAATATCTGTAAATGGACCGACGTATCGTGCGCTTTCCACCAAGGTCAATACGGAATATGGAGAGATGACCGTACAATTCATCAGGAATGTGGATACAGAAAAAGAAATGCTCGATCGCTTGCTGCTCATATTGTTTGTTGGTGGGGGAATTGGAAGTTTGGTGGCGGTCGGCGCAGGCTATCTTCTTGCAGGACGGGCCCTTATACCAGTCAAGAAATCCTGGGAACAGCAGCAGCAGTTCGTCTCGGATGCTTCGCATGAAATTCGAACGCCACTTGCTGTCATTCAATCGCGGGCTGATTTGCTATTTCAATCACCGAACGCGACAATCGAGGAAAAAGCCGTTGATATATCCATCATTTCGAAAGAAGTCCGACGATTGAATAAGCTTGTTAACGGACTTTTGACCTTGACTAGAACGGATTCGAATCAAATAGAGGTTAAGAAATCGAACTTTTTCCTTGATGACTTACTTATGGACATAGTTGAACAGTATACTGATATAGCTTCTTTTCAAGAAAAATCAATAATTAGCCATGCCCCCGAACAGGTGGTGTTTCATGGGGATAAAGAGAGAATTCATCAGCTATTGGTGATTTTGGTGGATAATGCCATGAAGTTCACGGAGGAAGGCGGGGAGATTTCCCTTTCCTGCATCAAGAATGCTTCATCCATCATTCTTTCTGTAGAGGATAATGGAGAAGGCATCCCACAGGAAGAAATCCCCTTGATTTTTAACCGTTTTTATCAAGTGGAGCAATCCCGTTCAGCAAATGAAGGCTCCGGTTTAGGCCTATCTATTGCCCAATGGATTGTTAACACACATCAAGGGACGATCAAGGTTACTAGTGAACAAAATGAACGAACCCGTTTTGAAATCACTTTTCCGAGAAATCAAAAGAAAAGTTAATTATGCCATCCAATCGCTTGACCATTCATGGGTTCGTTGCCGCTGCCGTTCACATACATCATTTAATGTCCAAAAAAACTGAAGTCTAAAAAGCAATCCTCATAGAAACATGTTTCAAGGCAAGCTATGGGATACTATAAGAGAAGGTTCCTTTTCAAGGGAATCTTCTTTTTATTTCAGGAAAAACCCATTATTGTAATCAATTGTTATTTTAAAAAGTGAGATAACAATTGCACTTGAAAAAATATTAGTTTAATATAAACTTCTAGAGAGGTACGTACAAGTATTTTGGATAAAAGAGAAAACGTTTGCATAAAATTTTTGAGGGTACCCTACTAATAATGCACGATCATTAAATTCACCTTAGTGGAGGCAGAATATGAAATTTCTGATAGCAATTTTAGGACTGCTTATTGTTTTTGGACTAGCTATTTTAGTGAGTAGTGACCGCAAGAAAGTTAAAATTAAACCGATCATACTGATGGTGATCATTCAGCTTATTTTAACTTATTTATTATTAAATACGAAGTTCGGTTTAGTGATCATCAATTCGATTGCCAATGGTTTCGGAAAACTTTTGGAATGGGCAAATGAAGGGGTCACCTTTGTATTTGGCGGGATTGTAAACGAAGGAGCATCACCCTTCTTTTTAAATGTCCTTCTACCTATCGTATTCATCTCAGCATTAATCGGGATTTTACAGCACTTCAAGATCCTTCCCTTCATCATGAAGTGGATTGGATTCCTGCTGAGTAAGGTGAATGGAATGGGTAAATTGGAATCTTACAATGCTGTCGCATCAGCAATAGTCGGCCAATCCGAGGTTTTCATCACCTTGAAAAAACAACTCGGTGCCATTCCTCCATCACGCATGTATACGCTTTGTGCGTCAGCCATGTCAACCGTATCGATGTCGATAGTCGGTGCTTATATGACCATGATTGAACCAAAGTATGTTGTGACGGCTATTGTTATTAACATGTTTGGTGGATTTATCATTGCATCCATTATTAACCCTTATACGGTAACGGATGAAGATGATATTCTCCCAGTTGAAGTAGGCGCAGAGAAGCAGTCTTTCTTCGAAATGCTTGGGGAATATATCATGGATGGATTTAAGGTTGCTATCACTGTTGCAGCGATGTTAATTGGTTTCGTGGCATTAATTGCAGGAATCAACAGCTTATTCGATATGATCCTCGGCATCAGCTTCCAAGAAATCCTGGGGTATATCTTTGCACCGTTTGCCTTTATCATGGGTGTACCGATTTCAGAAACCGTTACTGCAGGCGGAATCATGGCGACGAAGCTAGTGACGAATGAATTCGTTGCCATGCTGAGCTTAGGAGATGCATCATCGGCATTGAGCGATAGGACGATAGGGATCGTTTCGGTTTTCTTGGTTTCATTCGCTAATTTTTCATCTATTGGAATCATTGCTGGTGCGGTCAAAGGCCTGCATGAAAAACAGGGAAATGTTGTGGCTCGTTTCGGCTTGAAGCTGCTATACGGTGCGACTCTTGTCAGCATCCTTTCAGCGATCATCGTAAGTGTAATACTTTAAGAAACCATAATGTTCAGTTTAATGATATGCAAGTGGATATAACATAAGAGGTACTTGGGTTTACTCCTAAGTGCCTCTTTTTTATCTGTTCAGCAAAGATAAAGAAATCTATTGTTTTGAATTTGAAGGTATTTGGCTTGCTGGTATATAATACATGAAATCACTAGCCATGAAAGGGGAGTTGAGGATGACGATGAATGAGAAAGAAACAGCTATCTTTGCAGGAGGCTGTTTTTGGTGCATGGTTGCTCCCTTTGATGAAATGGATGGAATCATTAGCGTGACATCGGGTTATACGGGCGGTAGTTTTACCGCGCCTAGTTACAAACAAGTGATTACCGGTTCGACTGATCATGTTGAAGCGGTTCAAGTGGAATTCGATCCATCAATCATTTCCTATAAAGCGTTATTAGAGATATTTTGGCACCAAATCGATCCAACGGATGACGGTGGCCAGTTCTCGGATAGGGGAGAGCAATACAAGGCAGCCATTTTCTATCTTAATGAACGTCAGAAACAGGAAGCAGAGCAATCCAAGGAAGCTTTAATGATGAGCGGACGGTTTAAGAAACCTATCGTTACGGGTATTTTACCCTCGGGGAAATTTTACGCAGCAGAGGAATACCATCAAGAATTCCATCGAAAAAATCAATTTCGCTATGCATTGTATCGTAAGGGCTCGGGACGGGATGCTTTCATTAAGGAAAATTGGCCTAAGGATAATGCGCGTCTTAGGAAGACCTTAACCGAGCGTCAGTTCCATGTAACCCAGGAAAATGGCACGGAGCCTCCTTTCGATAATGCTTATTGGGATCACTTTGAAGAAGGCATTTATGTGGATGTCGTTTCTGGGGAGCCCCTATTCAGTTCACGTGATAAGTATGATAGCGGTTGTGGGTGGCCGAGTTTCAAGAAGCCTATCATGTCGGCAAGTGTCAATGAAAAAATGGATCTCAGCCACCGAATGACCCGGACCGAGGTGCGCAGCAGGGACGCCGATTCGCACCTTGGACATGTTTTTCCTGATGGCCCCAATCCTAAAGGCACGAGATATTGCATAAACTCTGCGGCCCTTCGATTCATTCCTAGAAATGAAATGGAGAGAGAGGGATATGCAGACTTATTATTACTTTTTAAAATGAACTAACTAGTTGTAGGGGAACACAGCTGGATAAAGTGGATGAAAATTTATATCGATGCATCCTTGATAACTCTTCTAAGTTGGATCCATCTATTCAGCAGATTCCAATGTGGAAATTGAGAAGCTTCTAGGGGACAGAATGCATTGACTATCAAGAACTTATTCATCAATTTATCGGGAGTTTCCCTTTTAGACACGATGGTTGCCCATCAGATTTTTCAATTGATAAGTACCCTGCCTGTTGGGCATTGAATCGACCATTTCCGGTATTCGTCCTGATGTAGCCCAGACATCGATTCAGTTAGGACTTGATTTTAGTCAAGTTTCGACACATAGTACTCTTAAACAGGCCCTTTCCAAGCAAGGCATCAAACTTTACGAGAGAAAATGATATAAGGGTGCAGAGAATGAAAAGAACCAGATCCCGCTAGGAATCTGGTTCTTTTTATTGACTCTATAACTTGAAGGAACTTTTCAAACCAACAATTTGGTTGAAGACCAATTGGCCGGGCGAAGTGAGTTTTGAATCAACATTGTAATACCCATGCCTGAAGAATTGGAATTTATCCTGAGGCTTAACATCTTTCATGTTAGGCTCGACAAAGCCTTGTAAAATTTCTACGGAATCAGGGTTTACCCGCTCCAAGAATGATTTTTCTTCTTCATCTGCATTTTCCTTATCCAATATTAAAGGCTGATAGTTTCGGAATTCTGCTGAAACGGCCTGTGTAGCTTCGACCCAGTGCAATGTACCTTTTACTTTACGGCCAGTGAAGCCAGATCCGCTTTTCGTTTCAATGTCGTATGTGCAGCGAAGCTCAATGACGTTACCGTCTTCGTCTTTTATCACTTCTTCACATTTAATGAAATAAGCATGTTTTAAACGGACTTCATTGCCCGGGAAAAGACGGAAATACTTTTTCGGCGGGTTTTCCATGAAATCGTCCTGTTCGATATATATTTCACGTGAAAATGGGATTTGCCGTGTGCCCATTTCCGGAACTTCCGGATTGACCTCAGCATCAAGCCATTCAATCTCACCTTCCGGGTAGTTGGTGATGACCACTTTAAGCGGGTTTAGAATAGCCATGGTTCGCGGAGCCTTCAGCTTTAAGTCTTCCCTCACGAAATGATCGAGCATTTGAGAGTCTACAACACCGCTTGTTTTTGCGACACCTATCTCTTGGCAAAATGCACGAATCGCTTCGGGTGTATACCCGCGTCTTCTTAATCCCGAAACGGTAGGCATCCGTGGGTCGTCCCAGCCGTCCACGAAGCTCTCATCCACGAGCTGCTTCAGTTTTCGCTTGCTCATTACTGTATTAGTCAGGTTAAGACGGCCAAATTCATATTGTTTTGGTTTGCTGTCCATTTCACAATTTTCAACGATCCAGTCATAAAGGGGGCGTTGATCTTCGAACTCAAGCGTACAAATGGAGTGGGTGACTCCCTCGATAGCATCTTCAATAGGGTGGGCAAAGGCATACATCGGATAGATGCACCATTTGTTGCCGGTATTATGGTGTTCGGTATGGGAGATACGGTATATAACGGGATCGCGCAGGTTAATGTTAGGTGAGCTCATATCGATTTTTGCACGCAATACTTTTGCACCGTTCCCGAATTCGCCGCTGCGCATCTTTTCAAATAGTTCAAGGTTTTCCTCTACGGTTCTATTGCGGTAGGGGCTATCTTTCCCTGGCTCGGTCAGCGTTCCGCGATATTCACGGATTTGGTCGGCATTAAGGTCGTCCACATATGCCAGTCCTTTATTGATGAGCAGCACAGCTCTCTTATACATTTCATCAAAATAGTCGGAAGCGAAGAAAAGGTTATCCCAGTCGTAGCCGAGCCATTTTACATCTTCCTTAATGGAGTTGACATACTCGATATCTTCTTTCAATGGATTCGTATCATCGAAACGAAGGTTTGTTTTCCCATTGAAATCATCAGCCACCCCAAAATTCAAAATAATTGATTTGGCGTGCCCGATATGTAAATATCCATTAGGCTCAGGAGGGAAGCGGGTGATGACATGATCATGGTTTCCGGACTCTAGATCATCTTTTATAATATTTTTAATAAAATTCGAAGAGTTATTTTCCAACTGAATTCGACCTCTTTCATTTATATACTTCTTTTAATTTTACCTGTATATATACCATAAATACAGATATTTTTCCATGTTCGAGCCGGAATCAGGGTTTTGGGATATGTTCTGAAACAATTCATCAAGTATATATTTTGTACAGTCAGATTGAAAATATCCCTGAAATTTCAATCATATAAATGAAGAACTAGCTAACTGGCAAATAAAGAAAAAATGAACGGGTTTTACATGCAAAATAAGCAATACAGGAATTCACGCCTGTACTGCTTATAATGATGTCCGGGCTCAAGGCCGGATTATCGGCAGTGAAGGACGAATTCTTCCCGCCAAATCAAAAGACTGTCGTTTGCAGGAATTCTTTTGTACGCTCTTCTTTTGGATTGGTGAAGAATTCTTTTGGCGGGCCGCTTTCGACAACCCGTCCATTATGCATGAAGACAATCCAATCCCCAACTTCACGTGCAAAGCTCATTTCATGTGTAACGACTACCATTGTCATTCCTTCCAAGGCAAGTTCCTTCATCGTAGCAAGAACCTCCCCGACAAGTTCGGGATCCAGAGCGGAGGTGGGCTCATCAAAGAGCAGGATATCAGGTTTCATGGCAAGGGCGCGGGCTATGGCAACACGCTGTTTCTGACCACCTGAGAGCTTGCTTGGATAAACATCCGCTTTATCTGATAAACCGACTTTGGCAAGCAATGCTTTTGCATCTTCAATAGCCTGGGCCTTAGGGATCTTTTTGACGTGAGTCGGTGCTTCGATGACATTTTCAAGTACGGTCATATGCGGGAAGAGATAGAAGTGCTGAAAAACCATTCCGACTTTCTCGCGGATTTTATTAATATCATGTGTACCAGGTTTGATTTCCGTTCCTTCAATAAGGATTTGCCCGCTGTCCTTTTTCTCCAAATAATTCAAGCAGCGGAGAAGTGTGCTTTTTCCGGAACCGCTTGGTCCGATCAGACAGACAACATCGCTATCCAACACCTTCATATCGATATCTTTGAGTACATGTAGGTTTCCATAAGATTTATTTAAATTCCTAATGCGAATCATTTCTTTTTGTTCCATTTCAATTCCCCCTATCGATCACTAATGGACAGTTTCTTTTCGAATAAATTGACGATAATGGTCAGGAATGCCACTAGAATCAAGTAGTAGACCGCTACAATCAATAAATAAGTCATTTCATCGAAATTGTTGGAACCTAACGTAGTGGCTACGTTAAACAGCTCATTCATGGATATGAAGGCTGCCAGTGATGAATCCTTCAGACCGATGATGAATTGGTTGCCTAGCGGCGGCAATGCACGACGGAAGGCTTGAGGTAAGATGATTCTTCTTAATGTGAGCGAATTGCTCATGCCAAGGGAGCGTCCGGCTTCCATTTGGCCTTTGTCGATGGATTGGATCGTACCACGTAAAATTTCAGAGATATAAGCTCCATTATGGAAGGCCAGGGCAAGTGACGCCGCCCAGAAGTCTGGTAGTAAGAAGAGATTGCTGATACCGAAATAGAGTATGAAAATCTGTACGATAAGCGGTGTACCCCGTACCAGGAATACATATGTATCTGAAATCCATGCAAGAATTTTTATATTTGATATTTTTAAAAGTGCAAATAACAGCCCAATGATGATTCCCACCAATATGGAGACTACCGTCAGTTCCAATGTTAGGAGCATGGCTCGGATGAATACGTCCGAGGAGCTAAATAATGTATCAAAAAAATGTGAGAAACTTGGCAATGTAATGACTCCCTTTCTAACAATCTTTATTCAGGCTTAGTTGTGATATCCTCACCAAAGTACTTTTTACTGATTTTCGCAAGAGTTCCATCTTCCCGGAGGTTTTCAAGTGCTTCGTTGATGCGTGCAAGCAGCTGTGGGTTGTCGTTAGGCAGTACGATGGCCTGCTCGCTTCGTTCTATCAATTGTCGTCCTTTGATGTCGAAACCTTCCTTGGTCGCTTCCTTGCCGGTTACAAAGTCGGTGATGACGGCATCATGACGTCCTCCGCTCAATGCTTTCAGGGCGGTGATATCACTATCATAGGTTTTTACATTGGTTGTATACTTTTCGGCTGTGGTTGCGTAAGTGGAGCCTTTAGAAGCCGCAACTTCCTTTCCCTTTAAATCTTCGACCGTTTTAATATCGCTATCTGAGCGGACGAAAATTTGAGGACCTGAGTAGTAATAAGGGGTGGAGAAGGCAACATGTTTACTTCGTTGTTCATTAATTGTATGACTGGCAACCGCGGCATCTGCCCGACCGGTTTTGACACCTTCTACTATACCTTTGAATTTTATCCGTTTAGGTACTGGCTCTAGGCCGAGTTCTTTGGCTATTGCATCGCCAACTTCAATATCGAATCCTGTTACGGTCATGTCATCATTGACATAACTGAATGGCTTGAATTCGCCTGAGGCAGCGAATACAAACTGTTCCTTATTGATCAGCTTACTCCCATCCTCTAGCTGGTCTTTTTCAGCACAGCCGGACAGAAGACCAAGAATAACCAGAATGGATAGCATGAATGTAACTGATGATTTCATGATAATTTCATTTCCCCCTTTGAAAAAACTAATAGAATGGTCTATACCCTTATGAGGTAGTGAAATAACCTCATTCACTAGGGAAAATAAAACTGAAATAAAAAAGGGTGCCCAGATCATGCTGACATTTCATTCATGAATCCCTTCACTATGCACTTCTTAAAGGTTCTCGGCCATTGCCTTCATTTCCTCCTAAATTACCGGTAATTTCCTGAAAAAATGACAATAATTATTTAATAGGGTAAGAGATTTCGACTAGATTCAACTCTAGAAATGAATATAAAAATGAATATAAAACAATTCAGGATGATGGTTTAATCTCTATCGAAAGAGAAAAATGGTTGAAAACCGCATCTATTGAAATGAAAGGAAATGAATTAAAACTGTGGGGATAACGAAAAAAGCTTCGTATTGTCTGCCAACAAAATCCTGAATTTGTTGACTGACTTTAATTTTGCCTATGAAGTGAAGTATAATATAGCAAAATAGAAGAAGGGCAGTTGGGAAAATGGTAAGCAACTTTGTGCAAGATCAATTACAGGAATTTCGCGAAAAAAATCAAGATAGAGGCCGCTTAATTATAAAATGTCCGGACCAGCCAGGAATTGTTTCAACAGTTACAGCCTTTCTTAAAGAATATGATGCAAATATTGTTGAATTGAGCCAGTATTCGATGAATCCTGAGGGCGGTACCTTTTTCACCAGGATTGAATTCGATTGTCCAGGATTAAAGGATAAGGCAAAGGATATGCAACTTGCATTTCAGGAAGTTTCGACAACATTTTCAATGCAATGGACATTTAACCATGTGAGTGATTTGAAGAGGACGGCAATCTTCGTTTCCAAGGAACCGCATTGTCTTCTGGAATTGCTATGGGAATGGCAAAGCGGGGATTTATTAGCTGATATTGCGCTAGTCATAAGTAATCATGAAGATACCAGGCAAATTGTCGAATCGATGGGCATCCCTTTTTATTATATTCCTGCAAATAAGGATATACGTAAGGAAGTTGAGACAAAACAGCTTGGACTTTTGGAAGAGTTCAATGTGGACCTAATTGTATTAGCTAGGTATATGCAGATATTGACGCCGGATTTCGTAGCTGCCCATCCAAACAAAATCATCAATATACATCATTCATTTTTACCTGCCTTCATTGGTGCCCGGCCTTATGAAAGAGCTTATGATAGAGGTGTTAAGCTAATTGGGGCGACTTCCCATTATGTGACGAATGATTTGGATGAAGGTCCAATCATCGAGCAGGATATTGAACGTGTGGACCATCGCGATTCAGCAGGGGATATGAAGAAAATCGGTCGTTCAGCTGAACGCAGAGTGCTGGCCCGTGCAGTTAAATGGCATTTGGAGGACCGCGTCCTCGTTCATGAAAATAAAACGGTAGTCTTTTAAAGTGAAGATCCCCCTTGGTTTGCCAAGGGGGTTTTTAGCATGGATTGGATAATGAAATGTTTAATACGTGTACACCACCCTGACTGAGGCGGTGATATTCAATTCTCCAGGCTGGATCGGGGTGGATGCCATTTTTGAAAAGGTGCTCGTTTGGAAAAGGATTGGCGTCGTGGTTTCTGATACTTCGTCAACTTGATTAGGGATTGGATTCAATGAGATTCCTATTGTTCGAGCCATGGAGAGTGCCTTTTCGTATGCCTTTTTTAAAGCGAGCGAAAGTGCCCGGTTATAATATGCTTCTGGATTGGATAAGGAAAAGCGGATGCTTGTGATCGAATTGGCACCGCTTCTGACTGCCGTGTCGATAATGCTGCCTATTTTTTCGATGTCTGTCGTTTGGGCTTGGATCATGTGCTGGACTTTATAGTTCTTGAACAATTCCTTTCCGTCGATATAATCATATTGTGGATCGATTCTATAATCACTCGTTTTCAATTGCTCTTCGGGTATGCCAGCGGATTTAAGTGATGCGATGACATTCGCGATTGCTTGGGAATTGGCCTGCTGGGCCTTTTGCGGGTCCTTATCCTCTGTTATGACTCCAAGGGTGATTATGGCTTGATCCGGGGCAGCTTGAAGCGTCTCTGAGCCGGAAACTCTTAATGTATGTTCATCATTGCGGTAATAATCCCTATCGGGGGCATTATATTCTTGATTCATGTTGACACCAGCCTTTTTAATGAGATCTCAACCCTATTGTACGAAGTATGAACGGGAAACATGATTGAAATATCTCCATCTTTATCGATACCGTCGAAAAACCCATAAAAAATTTCTATAATATCTTCAAGAATATCTTCAAGCTTAAGATATACAAAAAAAACACTCGGCATGGACCGAGTGCGCTTTACTTATGAATGACTTGAACCCTGCCAACCTGGCCATCAGTCAATCTTACTTTAATTCCATGAGGGTGACTGCTGGAGTTGGTTAAAATATCCTTTACAGTTCCGCTTGTCAGTTTTCCGCTGCGTTGATCTGCTTTAAGTATAATGTCCACTGAGGCACCAGGGGTAATGTCTTTCCGATTTTTACCGTTCATGTTCAATTCAATCCTTTTCAGAGTTATTTGCAATCATTCAATCATGCATAACTTCAGTATAAGGAAAACGGCGAACCCAGTCGACTATTACTAACATTGTCCATTAGCGTATTTTTTTCAATGGTTCGACGGCAGGACCATTTAATACTTCCCCGGTTATAGAGTAACGGGAGGAATGGCATGGGCAGTCCCAGGTACGGTCGCCACTGTTCCATGCAACCTCACACCCCATATGGGTACATGTGGAATCGACAATATGCAGCTGACCATCATGATCTCGGTAGCACCCAGCCTTGTCTCCATTGACCTTCACGATTGCCCCTTCATCAATGCCTAAGTCTTCTGGCGTTTTAAGAATGGTGGCCAATTTGCCTTTTATCAAATGTTTCGCTACATCAGCATTAACTTGAACTATATTCTTCAAGCCTTTTAAACGGGAAGGGGCATACAATTCTGCATACCGGTTATCCCTTTGCAAAATATGGTCAGTCAAGATTTTAGCGGCAATCGATCCATTCGTCATACCCCATTTTGCATAACCCGTTGCAATTAGAACGTTTTGATGATTGGATGTCACTGGACCGACGAAGGGGATATTATCCGGTGACATAATATCTTGTGCCGACCAGCGATATGGAATATCCGTAACATCGAAATATTGGGAACTGAAGTCCTTTAAGGCCTCATAATGCTCGATAGTCGAGATTCCCTGGCCTGTTTTATGGCCTTCCCCGCCGACAAGTATAAGTTTTTCCCCATTTTCCAATTCCGTATAGCGAAGGGATCGGGTAGGGTTGTCTGCACTGTAATACATCCCACCTGGATATTCCTGATCAGTCTTAATTCCAAGTACATAGGACCTTTTTACATAAACACGGGCAAAGTATAAGCCCGTTTCATCATTGAAAGGGAAGTGGGAGGCAACGATTACCTGATTGCTTTTGATTGTATATCCAGTATCGGTTTGAACGGTCGGTGGGTCGCCGTCTTCAATCTTCATGGCCGTTGTCCGTTCATAGATTGTCCCTCCAGCTTCAAGAATCTTGGAGATGAGGGCAGTTAAATATTTTAACGGATGGAACTGAGCTTGATCTTTCATTATCACTGCAGCTTTACAAGGAATGGAGAAAGGGATACTCTCTGCATAATCCCCCCGAATGCCAAGCTTTTGATAGGCTTTCAGTTCATTTTGGACTTTGCTTTTATATTCATCGGTGTTCGCGTAAACATAGGCATCTTGTGCAGTCAAATTACATTCAATGGAATGTTCTTCTACCAAGTCTTTGATTAATTTCATTCCATCTGCATTCGCTTCATAATAGAGTTTGGCCTTCTCTTCTCCATGTTCGGTGATCAACTGGTCGTAAATCAGGCCATGCTGGGCTGTTATTTTTGCTGTAGTGTGTCCGGTTGTTCCAGTAAGGATTTCGCCTGCCTCAATCAGTGTGACTTTAATGCCTTGTTTAGCCAATAGATAAGCTGAAGTGATTCCAGTTATTCCGCCGCCTACTATTAAAACATCAGTGGTTATATCTTTATCTAGTTTAGAAAACGAAGGGAAAGTTAACGCACTGCGCCAATAGGGTTCCGGAAATTGAGGAAGGTTTGTATTTTTATCAGTCATTTGAATACCTCCATACAGTTCATTAGTGAATCGTCCATTTATTACCATACCCAAATCCGCTATTTATACCCCTGTTTTTTGTAAGAGAAAGATTCAGAAAAATACATTATTTGGTTTGTTTACAAATTAGTATACATGTAAACAAAAATAGTTTTGTTGTACACAAATATGTATTCATGTTTACAATCATGTACACATGGCTATATATAAGGTGTATACATATTTTTTCTATTGAAAACAAATTGAAAACAATTCGACAAATATAGCTACAACTAATGAAGGAATGACTATCGGGATAACTTTTTCAGCTTCCAGAATCGTGGGAAGGAGGGCTGTTAAATATCTTAAAGGAATGAAACTGTGCTTGGATCATAGAAGATTTACAAGCAGAAAGGCATTTCTTCTGCATAATCCCTGCGAATGGCTAGTTTCGATAGGCTTTTAGTTCTTTTTGAATTTTACTTTTATATTCATCAGTATTCGCGTGAATATAGGTATCCATTGCAGTCAAATTACATTCAATGGAATGTTCTTCTACCAAGTCTTTGATAAGCTCATTCCGTCTGCATTGGCTACATAATATAGTTTGGCTTTCTCTTCACCATGTTTTAGTGATCAAACAAATCGTAAATCAGGCCATGCTGTGGTGTGTCCCGTCCCGTTGTTCCATTAAGGATTTCGCCAGCCTCAATCAGTGTAACTTTAATACCTTGTTTAGCTGAGTAATCCCTGTAATTCCGCCGCCTGCAATTAAGACGTCAGTAGTTATATCTGTATCTAGTAAAAGAAGGGAAAGTTAACGGACTGGGCTAATAAGGTTCCTGAGTTTGGAGGTTTCTGTATTTTTCTCAATCATTTGAATACCTCTGTACAGTTCATTAGTGAATCGCCCATTTATTACCACAACCAAATTCACTATTTATACGCTTATTTTTGTAGGGGGAATGATCAATTAAAAATACAATATAAGGTTTGTGTACAAAAACGTATACGTGTAAACAAAAAAGATGCATCGTGTACAATTACGTATACCTGTGTGCAAATGCGTACACATAGCTATATATATGGTGTATACATATTTGTTCCTATTGTAAACAATTTGAAAACAATTCGACAAATCTAGCTATTACTAATGAAGGATTGACTATCGTGGAAACCTTTTCTATCCTTAAAGGGAATGGTTCACTATTTTTTTTCTATAAAAAAGGGGATGTTTTTAGATGAGTTCTAGAATCGCAGCAGTAGACGTAGGAAATGATGCTATCAAAGCTATTTTTGGAAAGCTAGAGTCTGAACTATATATACCAAATGTCATTGCAAAAGACATAGAGGACCGTCCGGTCATTGGGATTGAGGAACTTAATGAAAAAAACCCATTGGAAGGGATTCATATTAGGGTCCATTCACCGGCTCTGCAAGACAATAATGCGATTTATCGCGTTGGGAACTTGGCGACAAAAAGTGATAATCCTACAGAACTGGATTTAGGAAGCAGTAAATCGGAAGAAGATCAAACATTAGTCATGCTTTTTGCGGCTCTTGCATTAGACGCTGCCAAGTTGGGGGACAACGATACATTCAAAAAAGTGAATAATGTTGTGGAAGCCAACTATACGCTTGGAACAGGGTTGCCACTTCGGGAGGTTAAAGAAGGGAAAGACGTCGGGTACCGCTCGAAATTACTTGGTTCAGTCCACCAGGTGGAATTTTTAATTACTCCTAAATACCAAGGCATGAAGGTTAATATCAAATTCGATGAAGTGAAAGTCTATCCAGAAGGCTTCGCTGCATACATAAATTTGGTCATGGATAAAGATTTGAATATCATTAACCGTGAATTAATAGATAGAAGAATACTCATTCAGGATATCGGTGGATTATCGACAGATATCGCGGTCATTAAAAACCGTAAAGTTGACGATGACAAAGCTCAAGGATTCAATTTGGGAGTAGCTGAAGCCCTTGAATCGATTCGTGAAGAAATCAGGAAGAAACATGGTGTCGAGCTGGATAGCAGACGCGACGTCGTTGAAATCATCACGAAGAAAAATGATCGCAATCATATTATGGTTCGCGGAAGCCGGACTAGTGTCCATGATATCGTTGACCGTATTTTGGGAGAACTGGCCAAAAAGCAATATCGCCACCTGCGCAATGTATGGCAAAAAAATTCCCAAACGGAAATCTGCTATTTCGTAGGCGGGGGATCAATTGTCCTGAAAGATTACTTGAAAACATTGAATCAAAATTTCGATGGCTACAATATAGACTTTTTCGAAGATGAGCGGGAAAGCGTTTGGATGATGGCAAACGCCTATTATAAATTGATTTCGGATTTTAAACGCCGGAATGCAAAGGAACAGAATCAGTCCCAGCAAAAGAAGAAAGAACAAAGAACGGGTTCCATTAAATAGGTGAGAGAATGAAAAAAACAGCTTCTTCTGAAATTAAAAGAGGGCAAGCCATCACTTTTCGTATCCCTTCGGATGTATCAGACTATACGTTAAGACAGCTGCAGAAATTGAAGGAAACGGAAAGAAGGAATTTTTCCAGTAAAATTGCCGAGTATGTTCTCGATGGAGTCGGGCAATCCACCCATCAGGATCGGGAAATGATTGCCCTGCCCATGCCGAACAAGCTAAGCAAATCTCAGCGTGATTGGCTCAAGCATTCCCACTCAGAAGCTATGCTTGGAACGATTATGTACAACCTTTTATCCGATCCTTTACGCGCTACGGCCTTGCTTGCCTCTTTGAACAGTAATGGATCGAATGAGGAATATATGCAAGTTGAGCTTGAAGAAAAGGAAGTGGAGGGGGTCAAGGAAGACTTGCCTAAGAGAGATCTGGATGATTTTGATTGGAGTTTGGAAGAACCCGAACAACAAGTGGAAGAACCCGAACAAGAAGAGGAAAATCTTGATGATCTCCTGGGTGATTTTCTTGATCAAATGAACCAGTAATATATAGGAGGATATCTGACGAAAAGTTGGATATCCTTCTTTTTATTGGAGAGCTGGTTAAAAAAAGAGGAACCACAGGGGGTTCCTCTTGAAATGATCAAGCTAGGAAAATCAGTTGATAGAGGAATAGAATAGCAAACACGTACACGAACGGATGCACTTCACGGAACTTGCCTCTAGCCATTTTTAAAATGGGATAGGCGATGAATCCAAGTGCTATCCCGTTTGCGATGCTTGACGTTAACGGCATGGCGACAATGACCAAAAAGGCTGGGAATGACTCATCAAAGTGTGTCCAGTCAATTTCATTAATGCTTTTGATCATCATACTACCCACGATGATCAAGCTTGGTGCCGTGATTGCCGCTACATTTGAAACAGCCCCTATCAGTGGACTGAAGAAGGCAGTTATTAAGAAAAGGATGGCCACAACTAACGCGGTTAAGCCTGTCTTGCCGCCTGCTCCTACCCCAGCTGAAGATTCAACTGAGGCTGCGGTCGGGCTTGTACCGAACATGGCACCAACGGTAGTGCCGATGGAGTCTGCAAAAAAAGCACTGCCGGATTTTTCAAGCTTATTATTCTTCAACAATCCAGCTTGACGAACAATGCCTAATAAAGCACCTGTCGTATCGAATAACATCACAAGTAAAATGGAGAAGACGACGCCATAAAGCCCGTAGTTAATGACATCCGCGATAGATGTGATTGGATTGGCGACTATTATCCCTTCAGGTAATGTAGGAGTGGAAACAAGACCATCCACTTCCAATTGGCCTGTAAAGAAAGCGATTATGGCAGTCACGATCATCCCGATGAATATCGCACCCTGCACATTACGTACGATCAGCACAA
Organism: Peribacillus sp. YIM B13481; assembly: GCF_042787985.1. Lineage (NCBI taxonomy): Bacteria > Bacillati > Bacillota > Bacilli > Caryophanales > Bacillaceae > Peribacillus > Peribacillus sp. YIM B13481. The sequence continues at coordinate 72,429 of NZ_JBHZPE010000008.1, read as the reverse complement.
TCGTAATGACCAGACCAACCAATGTAAGTGCCACACTAGGGTCCCTGAAGCTTCCAAGGGTGACTAGGTTGGATTCATGCTGTGTTACGACACCTGACAAGCGAAGTCCGATAAAGGTTATGAAAAGTCCGATTCCGGCACTGATTGCATGCTTTAAGTTATTGGGGATGGCCTCAATCAATTTTGAGCGGAAAGAGGTAAGTGATAAAAGGATAAAGATGATACCGGTAACAAAGACTGCCGAAAAGGCAACTGTGTATGAGATATCATGGGCTCCCAGTACCGAGTATGCAAAATAAGCATTCAATCCCATGGCCGGTGCTATGATAATTGGGTAATTGGCTAAAAGGGCCATGCATAGGGTACCGACTATTATTGCGATTATGGTTGCTGTGAATGCCTGGTCGAAAGGAACTCCGGCATCAGAAAGGATCATTGGGTTTACAACGATGATATAAGCCAGTGTTAAAAAGGTTGTAAGCCCCGCAAGTACTTCGGTCTTAATATTTGAATTCCGTTCTTTTAATTTAAACATGCGGTCACTCCTTTTTTATATAAAAAAAATCCTTGCAAAACTCTACAAGGATAAGATGCTTACCCTTTTTCAAGTAAGCAGCTCGATAGTATGGATAATAAAACCTTATAAATTATATTAGAAAAATAACTAAAGTACAATAGCATGAAAAATTTTAAGTGACAGGTTTTCTCGAAAATAGATAATGATATACTAACAAATAGCTTAGACTAAGAAAAATGACCTTTAGTGAAGGAAGTGTACCCATTTCCTGAAGTTGGTTTACCAGTCAATAAAATGAAGAAATTCAGAAAGTAGGCAAATACATGACAAAATTCATCGACCTTGGCGTCAGCCCGGCGATTAACATGATATTAAAGCAAATAGGAATATCCAACCCCACCCCCATACAGGAGAAATCGATACCGGATATCCTTGCTGGAAGAGATGTCATCGCGAAGGCGCAGACGGGAACGGGGAAGACCTTGGCGTTTTTGCTGCCAATCCTGGAAAAAGTCGATCCTGCTGCATCCCACATACAATCCCTGATCGTCACGCCAACCAGAGAATTGGCTTTGCAAATCACAGCCGAATTGAAAAAATTCGCCAATGAAATCGAAGGACTTCAGGTGCTTGCAGTTTATGGCGGACAGGATGTCGAGCAGCAAATGAAAAAGCTGACAAGAAATATTTCTGTTGTGGTTGCCACACCAGGCAGGTTATTAGATCATTTAAGAAGGGGCACCATTGACCTTTCCCAAACTCAAACACTTGTGCTGGATGAAGCTGATCAAATGCTCCATATTGGATTTTTACCAGAAGTGGAAGAAATCATGGGTCAGCTTCCAGAGGAGCGCCAAACGTTGCTCTTTTCAGCGACGATGCCTGAACAAGTGCATCAATTGGCTAAGCGCTACATGAATAAACCATTAACCGCCGCTGTGAAGGCTGAGCAAGTAACGGTCGAGCAAATCAGACAGCTTGTCATCGAAACGACCGATCGTGCCAAACAGTCTTCATTAATTAATATAATTAAAGAAGAACAGCCATACCTGGCGATCATATTTTGCCGTACAAAACGTCGCGTTTCAGTTTTGAATGATGCCCTCAAGGCAGCTGGATTCAATTCTGAAGAACTCCATGGGGACCTTTCACAGGCAAAGCGGGAACGCGTCATGAAAAACTTCAGGGATGCCAAGCTTCAATATTTAGTGGCAACGGACGTTGCTGCACGAGGACTTGATGTAGAAGGTGTGACACATGTATTCAATTATGATGTTCCCGAGGACGCTGAAAGTTACATCCATCGAATTGGCCGTACAGGACGAGCGGGTGAAAATGGCTTGGCTGTAACCTTCATTGCCACGAAGGATCTTCAGCTTTTAAGCGATATAGAAAAAGGGATCTCCATGAAAATCGAAAGAAAGACGATTGAAGGAGTGAAAATGTTCCAACCTGATGAGGTGGGACAAAAAAAGAAACGTTATGATGATAATGCTGAAGTGGGTACCCGCCGACCGCATTCAGGAGGGGGAAGGCGCCATCGGGAACGGATAGATACGAGAGGACCGAATCGAGGCAGTCACCGTTCTGTAAATCAAGCGGACAATCGTGAAATCGAGAGGGAGAAACCACGGGGAGGCCGGATGGAAAACAGCCGCGGACCTAAACGTGAGGATTCACGGGGAGGCCGGATGGAAAACAGCCGCGGACCTAAACGTGAGGATTCGCGGGGAGGCCGATCGGAAGACAGCCGTGGACCAAAGCGTGACAATCCACGAGGAGATCAAAGAGACAGCCGTAGAGCAAACAGTGCACAAGGGCCAAGTAATCTTAGGGGTGGATCAGGCAGCAGCCCCAATAGAGGGAGAAACCGGTAAAAGGGGGAGACTGGAGTGGAAAAGCCTTGGTTGGCAGAATATCCAGTTTCGTTGGAGCTTGCAGGAAAATTAATCATGCTGCAGTTTCCGGAAATTGAGTTGAAAGAGATCAAGCAGCTTGGGGAGGGGTTCGATAATACGGTCATACAAATCAATGGGCAATTTGTATTCCGTTTCCCTCGCCGCCCTATTGCAGTTACGTTGATTCAGTTGGAAAATCAGCTTTTGCCTTCAATTGCAGGGACTTTTCCGCTTGATATCCCTGAACCAATCTTTTTTGGGAAACCAAGTACACTATATCCTTATCCTTTTACCGGTTATAAAATGGTAAAGGGACACTTGCCTGTAGAAGGAACAAAAGCAAAGAAGTCTGAATCGGCAAAAAGATTTGCCCATTTTTTGAAAGTTGTTCACCTTTTCCCTGTAGAAAGGGCTAAGCATTTAGGTGTACAGCCTGATGGGATGATGAGGCTTGATGTATCCTATCGCAAGAAGTCGCTAATGGAAAATGTCTCAAATCTAATAAAGCTAGGATACTTTGAACAAGCTGATGCGGTTAAAGATTTTGTTGGAGGGCTAGGCGAGTTGGGTGCTCCGCAACCGAGTTCACTCGTTCATGGAGACATTCATATCCGAAATGTTTTACTTGATGACGAAGGCGTTCTTACAGGTATCATTGATTGGGGAGATGTGCATATCGGAAACCCTGCCATTGATTTATCCTTTTTATATAGTTATTTCCCAAGAGAAGCGCGCCGAGGCTTTTTTGAAATCTATGGTGAAATCGAAAAAGAAACGGAGAGCTTAGCCAGGTTCAGAGCAATATATATGCTTGTTACATTACTCGTTTATGGCATTGATCGCCATGATGAAGAGCTGATAGCCATTACGAGTATCGGTTTGAAATTTGCTATAGAAGAATAATTGTAATGCTCTTTTGATGTCTAGGAGGTTCATATGAAGGCAAGTTATTATCATACAATCACATTAATGGGGAACATGTTGGAACAAGCTAATATTCCTTATCAATATACAGGTCAACCTGCTCTGTTCGTGCAAGGAGTGGATATTGATAATTATGAGAACATCGTCATTGATGTACAATGGGATCTTTTTGATGAGGCATTAGATCTTTTTTCCGAATACTCCCCGACAAAGCCTGAAAAAAGTCCTGAGACTGCCTCTTTTCAAATGGATGTCGAGGGGATTTCTGTCACTGTCCACTGCAGGTTTAACACGACCATTAAAACTGACCCTTATCGTTTGTCTATAAAGATGGGGGATATGGAGGTATGGTGCAGGTCGTTGTACAGTTATTTATACGATGAAGAAATGAGAAGGTACAGTGCCGAGATTCATGCTTACTTATTTGCCGAGCAGAAAGGGTTCACAGCGGAAAATGAACAGGCGTGGAACCAGAATAATTACTTAGCGCTTGTCAATCGTTATGGAAATCCTGCGGAACTGGCATCGAAAATCAAGCAAAACCCAAAATGGAGACTGCACCCTTTTTATAAATATATGGGGGACATATCCGGTAAAAAAATTACTCATTTGATGGGGTCGAACGGTGTCAAAGCAGTTGCGATGGCCATATTGGGAGCCACAGTGAAAGTTGTTGATTTTTCCCAGGAAAACGCAACGTTTGCAAATGAGCTGGCAAATGGGTCCGATGTCTCCATCGAGTATATTGTTTCCGATGTGCTTTCATTACCATCGGAACATGAATCAGGGAATCAGGATTTGATCTTAATGGAGCTTGGCGTGCTTCACTATTTAATCGATCTCCAGCCGTTATTTGAAAAAATTAAATCGATGTTGAAACCCGGAGGCCGATTCGTACTGCATGAATTTCACCCGATTTCAACAAAGCTCATTACTTCGAATGGCAAAAAGCATAAGATAACAGGAAACTATTTTGCACCGGCAATCGAAAATAATGAGGTCGCTTTTTCCAAGCATATGCCGGATGAGGAAAAAGGGAGCCTTTCAAGAGTTGTACAGCGTAAATGGACAATCGGGGAACTTATAACGTCAATAGGTCAATCAGGGCTTGTTATTAAAGTACTCGAGGAAGAACCGAATCATAAAATCCACGATATTGGACTTCCGAAAACATATACATTGGTGGCGGAACGAGTTTAAGCTGCTGTTAAGGAAATAATGCTGACTGAATGAGTCTTTTCAGTCAGCTTTTTATTTACTTCATAATAAAAGGGGATGCCGCGTTCTGCGACATCCCCTAAAAAAAATTAATTTTGAGCCGACCATTCTTCTACATCCCATACTTTGGTAACCCAATCTTCATAGAAGTCAGGTTCATGGCATACGAGGACAATCGTTCCTTTATACTCTTTCAATGCACGTTTCAGTTCTTCTTTTGCAACTACATCCAAATGGTTAGTCGGTTCATCGAATAACAGCCAATTGCTTTCGGTAAGCATAAGTTTACACAGACGTACTTTTGATTGTTCACCACCGCTTAAATGGCTCATTGGACGTGTAATGTGCTCGTTTTTCAGACCGACACGGGCAAGAATGGCACGTACCTGTGGTTGGTCTAGATGCGGGAATGCATTCCACACTTCATCGATTGGTGTCGTATTGCCTGCTTTGACTTCCTGTTCAAAATAAGAAGAAAAAAGGAAATCGCCAAGTGATCTTTTGCCGCCTAGAGGATCAATTTTGCCCAAAATCGTTTTTAAAAGAGTGGATTTTCCAACTCCATTACAGCCGACCACGGCGATTTTTTCTCCCCGTTCGATTGTCATGGACAACTTCGGAAGCAATGGGCGGTCATATCCAATTTCCAAATCCTCACCTTCAAATACATAACGGCTGCTCGCACGTGATTCTTTAAAGTCAAAGGTAGGTTTCATTGCAGTTTCTGGACGATCGATACGTTCCATGCGATTCAATTGCTTTTGACGGCTCTTTGCCCGACCGGTCGTTGAGTAACGGGCTTTATTTTTTGCAATGAAATCTTCTTGCTTTTTAATGAATTCACGCTGTTTTTCATAGGCATTGATGTGCTGATTTTTATTCAATTCGGCAAGCTCAAGGAATTTTTCATAAGTTGCCGTGTAACGGGTCAGTTTTGAAAATTCAAGATGGAAAATGACGTCGACGACGCCGTTCATGAACTCGGTATCATGCGAAATTAATAAGAAAGCATTAGGATATTCCTTTAGGTAGCTGCTCAGCCAGCGGATATGCTCTACATCCAAGTAGTTCGTCGGTTCATCAAGGAGCAGTACTTCAGGCTGTTCCAAAAGTAACTTGGCTAGTAAAACTTTTGTCCGTTGTCCACCGCTTAGGGCAGAAACGTCACGGTCCAATCCGATTGCATCCAACCCTAAACCGCGTGCCGCTTCTTCAATTTTAATATCCAGATTGTAAAAACCACCGGCTTCAAGCTTGTCCTGGATTTCACCCATTTGTTCCAAGAGTTCTTCAAGTTCTTCTGGAGTGGCTGTCCCCATTTTCTCTGTTACTTCATTCAATGCTTTTTCCTGCTCGAATAAAGGTAAGTATGCATCCCTTAAGACGTCGCGAATCGATTTACCTTTAGAAAGTATCGTATGCTGATCTAGATATCCATATTCGACACCAGGTGTCCATTCCACCCGGCCATCATCATGGATAAGCTGTCCTGTAATGATATTCATCATCGTTGACTTTCCGACACCATTTGCCCCGACCAGACCAACATGTTCGCCGGCCATCAGGCGGAAGGAAACATCCTTGAATAAGGTGCGGTCGCCAAAGCTGTGTGCTAATTTATCTATAGAAAGTAAGCTCATTTATATTGAACCTCCCAATTAATTTGAAAAAATCCCTACGTTTCATCATACTAAAATCTGCACGGGATTGCTATCTAATCTATTAATTTACATATATGCCCTTTGGTGACAATCGAGCCCTTGGCAGGGAAAATCGTAATGATGAATATAGGATCGACACCTGTTGGACCTGTTTTTGGATGCCATGCCTATGCATTATCGCCCTGTCATAAATTATGTGAGATAATAGAGAAATCAGTTTAAAAGGGAAGGATGTTTACTATGAGTAAAACAGTCGTACTGGCCGAGAAGCCTTCGGTCGGAAGAGATATAGCAAAAGTGCTGAATTGCGGGAGAAAGGGTAATGGTTTTTTTGAAGGCGATCAGTATATCGTCACATGGGCTCTAGGTCATTTGGTGACACATGCAGATCCGGAAACTTATGATGAAAAATATAAAACTTGGCGCCTTGAGGACCTGCCCATGTTGCCGAATTCTTTGAAATTGGTCGTGATCAAGCAATCAGGCAAGCAATTTCAATCGGTTAAAACACAGCTGAACCGCAATGATGTCAAGGATATCATCATTGCAACAGATGCAGGCCGTGAAGGGGAACTTGTTGCACGCTGGATTCTCGAAAAAGCGAATGTGAAGAAGCCAATCAAGCGGCTTTGGATTTCCTCTGTAACGGATAAAGCGATCAAAGATGGATTTAAAAAGCTGAAGGATGGCAAGGAGTATGAAAATCTATTTGCCTCTGCTGTGGCCAGAGCGGAAGCGGACTGGATCGTTGGGATGAACGCGACACGCGCTCTTACAACCAAGCACAATGCCCAGTTATCCTGCGGTCGGGTCCAAACGCCGACACTTGCGATGATTGCAAAAAAGGAAGAAGAAATAAAACAATTCCAGCCTAAGAAATATTATGGCGTTTCGGCAAATGCAGAATCCGATTTGCGCCTAATCTGGCAAGATGCCCAATCAAAAGATATACGCACATTCGATAAAGCCAAGGCAGAAAAGGTTCTAGCAGCCGTGAAGGGGAAAAAGGCAGAAGTGGTGGAAGTGAACAAAGCCCATAAGAAAAGTTTTGCCCCTTCTTTATATGATTTAACGGAACTTCAACGGGACGCCAATAAGAAATTCGGCTATTCGGCGAAAGAGACATTATCGATCATGCAGCGCTTATATGAAAGCCATAAAGTCTTGACGTACCCAAGGACGGATTCACGCTTTTTATCAACGGATTTAGTTGATACGCTAAAAGAAAGATTACAGGCCGTCAGCATTAAACCATATGCCCAGTATGCATCGAGGATCCTGCGCAGTCCGATTAAGGCCAATAAATCGTTCGTGGATGATAGTAAGGTATCGGATCATCATGCAATCATCCCCACTGAGCAAACGCCGCTACCGGGAAAACTGAGCGACAAAGAATCGAAAATCTATGATCTGGTCGTTAAAAGGTTCCTTGCCGTATTGATGCCGCCTTTTGAATATGAGCAAACGACCATAACCGCGAAAATGGGGCAGGAGACGTTCATGGCAAAAGGGAAGGTCGTCCTGAAATCAGGCTGGAAGGAAGTCTATGATCATCAATTTGATGAGGAAGAAGCTAAAGATGGCCTTGCCGAGCAACTGCTTCCGAACGTTCAAAAAGGTGACAGTTTAACCATTTCGACTGTGAAACAAACAGAGGGTGAAACGAAACCGCCGGAACCATTCAATGAAGGCTCACTTCTTTCGGCAATGGAAAATCCTGCTCGTTTCATGACAGGGGAAAGCAAAGAACTCATCAAGACTCTGGGTGAAACTGGCGGGATTGGGACTGTTGCAACGCGTGCTGACGTTATTGAAAAACTGTTCAATAGCTTCCTGATCGAAAAGAGAGGGAAGGGCCTTCATGTTACTTCGAAAGGAAAACAACTCCTTCAATTGGCACCTGAAGACTTACGATCTCCAGCACTGACAGCTCAATGGGAGCAAAAGTTAACAGCAATTGCAAAAGGAAAGCTAGCAAAACAGGCTTTCATCGGCGATATGCGCGCCTACGCTAAAAATATCGTTCATGAAATCAAAAATAGTGACCAAAAATTCAAGCATGATAACGTGTCAGGAACGAAATGTCCTGATTGCGGCAAGCTGATGCTTGAAGTGAATAGTAAAAAGGGAAAAATGCTTGTCTGTCAAGATCGTGAATGTGGCCACAAAAAAGGTGTTTCACGTGTAACAAATGCCAGGTGTCCACAATGTCACAAAAAGATGGAAATGCGCGGTCAAGGAGAAGCACAGACATTCACATGTAAATGCGGTTTTCACGAAAAACTTTCTTCTTACAATAAACGAAGAGGGCAAACTAAAAATCAAAAAGTATCAAAAAATGAAGTCTCCAATTATATGAAAAAGCAAAATAAAGAAGAGCCGATCAATACTGCATTAGCGGATGCTTTGGCCAAATTGAAATTCGATAAATAAAAGAAATAGGTCCTTCACTATTAGTTTTTATAGTGAGGGCTCTTTTTGTGGGATTATTTGCATGGGCAGAGTGGGCATAATCCTTGCAGTTTTCTGCTTCCGCAGGGCCATCTTTCCTGACAATAAGATTGCCGCTTAATGAAGTGGCGAAATTCATAAAAAAAGACAGTGGAAAGGGATGGAGCATTCACTCCATCCCTTTCCATATATCGCGGCTACGACTAAATTTCATTCAGTACGGTCCCTTGCAATTCATATTCAAGTGTTTTATCAGTTTTTTTTGTGTGTTTATCCGAATCCACTAGTGTAAGCGTACAGAATGGTTGCTGATCACCCGGACTGAAAATTGCTTCATCATTCTCTGGATTCCATAGGCTGTAAATACTCATGATCAGTATCCTCCTTTGGGTGAGAAGACTAGTAATTCCCTTTTTGATTATCATCTAACTCTTCAATTGACTCTAACGCTGATCACCGGGACTAAACACCGCTGCGTCATTCTCTTTGTTCCATTGGCTTCTGATTGTACTCATCGTGCACATCATCTCCTTTGGTGAGAATGTCTTACAGTATTTGTATACCCGGATGGGACAGGTTCAAACATTTCTTTTTAAAAAAGTGTAATTATATACCAGCTGTAATGTATATCCATTATTTTTCTGCAGATATTTATCGAAATAAAAAAATGAATATGAATTAAATGGTTAAATTCATAATATATTGTTCGCCGATATTTCCAAACTTTCTCAAACCCGTATCATGAAATCCAGCCCTAACATACAGCTTTTGTGCGGGGATGTTCTTATGATTGACAGCTAATACAATTTCATCGCAATTAGGAAATTCTGATTTAACAAACTCGTCCAGTAGGAGCATGCCTTGTTTTGCATAGCCTTTTCCCTGCTGCTTATAATCAACTGATAATGCGGTCAGCAATATGGCATTGGGGTTAGTCGAATATTCTTTTACGCGATCTGTTGAATGCAGTAAAAAGAAACCCACAGGTTCATCATCACTTAAAATGACAATACGATGCTGCCCTTTTGTTACGTCTGTAAACTTGTTTGGCAAGGCAGTAAATAGACCTTGTTCTTCAGGCAGTTCAAACTGATTTAGCTTTTCGGAATATTCATCTGAAAAATGCTTTAACTCAACGAAATTTACCTTTTCCATAAAATGCTCCCCCTGACCCTTCTTCTACATATTACCATTACGAAGCCGGCTATCTTCTTAATTTAAATAATTAGTGCCATTTAAAATTAATGTTCACTGAATGTTCAAGAATGGTAATATTTTAGATTTTTAATTATTATTTACCATCCAATTTCAAAGATTTATCCGATACATATCATGATAACTACAATTTGAATTCAAAAAAGGGAGGTAAAGCAGAAAGCTTTATCAGACGAATCAAATGTTAATTCTGAAGGACCTACAACAATAGAATTAAGCGATGGTTCATCTGTTGAACTTAGTTCAACAGATGAAGTTGATAACAGTAATTCAAGAAGCATACAGGCTCTGGCAATTACCTCTACAAAGATGGGGCCATGGCGTCATGAACCTAAAGATTATGGAGAAAGATTGTATACTGCTTGGGTTAAATTAAAAAGTGTAGGGGTGGTTGTTGCTACCTTAAAATTAGGTAATCATTATTCTGTTGGTAATTATGGGTTGAAAATGAGATATTGTTCTGTAGCAGGAACAAAAGGTCTACTTGGTCAAATGTAGATGCTTCATGTGATGTTACTGATTCAAAAGCTGAAAAAATAGGTTATGATATGAATGCTGTAGGAAATTATAAATTGAGTGGTAGCGTTTCTAATGGCTATGTAAGTCTTACTAGTTCTCTCAAACTTACTCTTTTAAATAAAAATAGTAAATATGCTCGTGTTTATCAAAAATATTCATATAGAGACTAAAATTTTTAATGGAGTTGAATTAAAATGAATGTATCGCCTTCTTATTTTATATTTGGTTTAATAAACATGATTTTAATGATTGGAGCTATACCAGCTATCATATACGCTTTATATTTATTAAGAAAAATTTCAAAAAAATAAAGTGAAAAAGGAAGAGGGACTTTTGTAGTCCCTCTTCCTTTCAGAGTGTAGACAAACCCCTTTTCCAAAAGAATTGTTGGAGAAAAAGGGGGTTTTTTATCTTTTAATTAGCATATTTAGTTGTAAATTTGAAAGAAGGACACAATATATTGTTGCTAAACTTTTTATAAAAAACAGCTGTCGACTTTGTCGACAGCCTGAAAGGAAGAGGGACTTTTGTAGTCCCTCTTCCTTTTTTTGTGCCTTTGTTTCTTCAGCCAATTACAATAAGGGTCATTAATCCCCTCCAACTTGATCGAGTAGATATTAATGAGATTCTTCTAACTGGTTCTATGTTTCATGCTTGGCTCCATCGTGCAGGTTACATGGACCCAAAAGCGACTAGTTTTTTCATTTCATAAAAGACGGATGATAAACAGATAAGTATTCCGTTAGGTACCTAATGTGCCGTACATATTCGCCCAATGTTCGCTGTCGGACACCTTCAGCAACTTTTGCACGGAGAAAAATATCTAAGGCTTCTTGCAGTGTGTATTCAATTGTGAAACTTTCCGTAGTCTTACTGGTCAATTTCCGTTCCTTTAACGCTGTTCCACGCTGTTTAATAACGTGTTTTTTCATAAAAAAAGCACCTCCAGACATAGAAAGATAATAGTGAAATGGAATATCACTGTTTCCTACGTACAGAAGTGCTTTTATCCTACATACAATTTACGGCTTTTACGGTCATGCCAACAGAAAAAAACCCTGCTACAACACGGAGAAACCGCATTATAACAGGGCTTATAAACTTTAGCGTCCCAGATAGGAATCGAACCTACGACCTACAGCTTAGGAGGCTGTCGCTCTATCCTGCTGAGCTACTGGGACATATAAAAAAGTCGACGACTTATTTATTATATTTCTTATAGGCAAACTTTTCAAGTTAATAGCAATAATAATTATGAAAAAAAACATCTAGACGCTTAGGGGGCACTCAGCTCTCCTGTTTCCTTACTCTTCATTAAATGGAATACTTTATTATTTCCTGGTTTTCTGGTACTATAATGCTAGAAAAAATTAGGAGAATGATAGTGGGGAATTATAGAGTTTTATGGATGGTGACGCTGCTGGGGATTTTAATTTTACCGGCATGCTCACAAGGGATTTTAGAGGGTATAGGCACAAAGACGGCTGCGCCTATCACGGAAGATAACATTGAAGTGGCTGCAGCAGCGGAGAATGACACTGGGCAGGATTCGGAGGACGAATTATATACTGAACGAATCGATACGAGAGACTGGATAATGGCCGAGTCCGCGGTACAGCTTCCAATATTGATGTATCATAGCATTTCTGAAGGCAATGGCCTTCGGGTACCAAAAGAGGAATTCCGATTACAAATGACTTGGCTTCGGGAAAATGGTTACTATACATTATCCCCTGAAGAGGCATTTCTCGTTTTAACCGAAAATCGGATGCCAAGTGAAAAGTGTGTCTGGCTTACTTTTGATGATGGCTATACAGATAACTACACAGACGCTTTCCATATACTAAAAGAATATGATATGAAAGCGACTGTCTTCATGATCGGGAAGTCCATCGATAAAGGTCATCACCTGACTGAAAAACAAATGATGGAGATGAGCGGGAATGGGATTTCGATCGAAAGCCATACTATCAACCATTTGGAGCTGAACCGCATGACGGCAGAGCAGCAAGAAGCGGAAATGGTCCAGTCAAAGGATCTGTTCGATCGTATCCTCCAACAGGACACAACAGTGCTTTCCTATCCAGTTGGTCGTTATAATGAAGAGAGTCTCAGGCTTTCAGAAGAAGCTGGATACAAGATGGCAGTCACTACTGAACCTGGAGGAGCTTCAAGGGACCAAGGGATGTATGCCTTGCATCGAGTTCGGATTTCACCTGGATTATCAGTCGGTGGGTTCGCGTCGCTGATAGAAAATGCTTCAAATCATTGAAGATGGACGGTGCATTTCAAACTTGTTCAGAAAAATCATATAATAATAGATTCTTACATGGTGTATAATGAAGGCAGTGAAAATTATATACATATGAACGATTTGGTGTCTTAATGACTTAAAAGGGAAGTTGGTGAAATGCCAGCGCGGTCCCGCCACTGTATTTGGGAGCTGACGGCTGTGTACCACTGTATGGGATATGGGAAGGTGCCGTTGACGATGACCATGAGCCAGGAGACCTGCCAAGATTCGTACACCTGTAACCTACGCGGATGGGAAGGTGTGTGGCAGACCCTAAGAGTCCGTAATGATATTGTTGCCATACAAGCATCTTCCGTTTAACGGGAGGTGCTTTTTGTTTTGGGTGCATCTTCCGAGATTATTAGGTGAAGAAATTAAATGAAAAGATTGTGGGGAATGAAAATGAAGAAGATTTTTGGTTTGATATTGTTGATGTTGCTTACTGCAGGCATGATGGTTGGCTGCAGTGGCGCTACTGATGAAGGAAAAGAAAAGCAGCAAACGAATCATGCTCAACACGACGCTTTCCCGATTACGATTAAAGATGCAACGGGCGAAAAAGTAACGATAGAACAAAAACCGAAGAAAATCGTTACGTTGATACCAAGTAATACAGAAGTGGTATTTGCACTTGGTTTAGGTAAAAAGGTCGTTGGTGTATCCGACAATGATAATTACCCGGAAGAAACGAAAAAAATTAAAAAAGTTGGCGGAATGGAAATGAACACGGAGCTGATTGTCTCCATGAAGCCCGACCTTGTTCTTGCCCATGCATCAAGTGCCCATAATTCGAATGAGGGTTTAAAGCAGCTTAAGGATGCTGGAATAGATGTCCTTGTAGTCAATGATGCACAAAGCTTTGACCAAGTCTATGAATCTATTGAAATGATTGGAAAGGCAACGGGAGAAAATGATAAGGCAAGCGAAATCGTTACGGATATGAAAACAAAGCTCAAGGATATTCAGGAAAAAGCCAAATCCGTTAAAGAAGCGGATAGGAAGACCGTTTTAATTGAGGTTTCGCCATCACCGGATATATATACACCTGGAAAAAATACCTTCATGGATGAAATGCTTCATATTATTTCAGCGGATAATGCTGCTGCTGAATTGGACGGCTGGGCAAAAATTGATGAAGAGTCGATGATTGCTGCAAATCCGGATGTCATCATTACAACGTATGGTAATTATACAAAAGATCCAGTAAGTGAAGTGACAGGCCGAAAAGGATGGCAAGACGTAAATGCCGTTAAGAATGGCCAAGTCTTTGATGTCCCTTCTGACTTGGTGACCCGTTCCGGTCCACGCTTAATAGAGGGAGTAGAGGAACTTGCCAAATCAGTCTATCCGAACCTATTTGACAACTAAATGGACGTTTGCTTATTTAATTGCGTTGTTATTTTTGTTATTTGCAATGACGATAGGCATTTCCTTTGGTTCGGTGCCAGTTCCGATTTCCGTACTTATACAAATAATCGGCAAGGAGATTTTTCACTTGCCGATTTCTGCTGATCCGGATGTGATGCTTACGAATATCGTGATGAACATCCGCTTGCCGCGTGTGTTGCTTGCGGGTTTGGTTGGGGCATCACTTGCGATTGCGGGTGCAGCTTTTCAGGGACTGCTCCGGAACCCGCTCGCTGATCCTTACACATTAGGTATTTCTTCAGGAGCATCGGTCGGCGCCGTATTGACAATATTCTTGAATATATCACTGCCATTCATCGGTTTATATACTCTTCCGGCATTGAGCATCTTATGTTCAGTACTCACGATGTTCTGCGTACTGACTTTTGCAAAAAAAATGGATCGATCGATGAAAGTGGAAACGATCATTTTAACGGGAATCATTTTCAGCTCGTTTTTAAGTGCCTTCATTTCATTGATGATTGCGCTGACGGGTGATGAATTAAGACAAATCATCGGCTGGCTGATGGGAAGCGTCTCAATGCGCGGATGGAATTATATCGTAATCATTTTGCCGTTTTTTATTATTGGTTCGTTGACCTTGATCATGAATGCAAGCGAATTGAATGCGATGACTTTCGGGGAAGACCGGGCAAAACACTTAGGTGTGAACGTGAAGCGGCGGAAAATGTGGATCTTGATAGCCGGTTCGACATTGACAGGGGCAGCCGTTGCCGTTTCAGGGGCGATTGGCTTTGTAGGATTGGTCATTCCTCATTTTGTCCGGAAGATTTGGGGACCTGACCATAAACATTTGCTTCCGTTGTCATTGCTGGTAGGAAGCGGATTCTTAATATTGGCGGATTTTGTAGCACGAACGATCATTGCCCCATCGGAACTGCCGATCGGGGTGATCACCTCACTTATCGGGGCACCGGCATTTGCGCTGATTTTATTAAAGAGACGGAGAGAAGGGTAAAAACGGATGCTTGAAGTAAAAGGGTTAACAGGTGGATATGACAACAAAACTGTTTTGGACTCTGTCTCTTTTGATGTACATAAAGGGGAATTATTCGGGATCCTTGGTCCTAATGGCAGCGGAAAAACGACGCTTTTAAGCATGCTTAGCGGGGTGCTTAATTATAAGGACGGAAGCGTACGGTTAAGAGGCAGGGATTTGAAGGAATATTCATCAAAACAACTTGCACAGGTCATTGCCGTGCTCCCTCAACATTCCTCATTAGCTTTCTCCTATACAGTAAAAGAGACGGTCTCACTTGGGAGGTATGCCCATCAAACGGGCTGGTTCCATAGTTGGTCCGCAGAAGATGAAATGATCGTCCAACGGGTTATGGAACAAACGGGAGTAGCGGATTTCCAGGATCTTCATTTTGAACGATTATCAGGAGGGGAGAGACAACGGGTCTTACTGGCACAGGCACTTGCCCAGGAACCGGAAATTCTTTTTTTGGATGAGCCTACGAACCACTTGGATCTTTCCTATCAAAAGGATCTTCTTGATCTTATGAGAAAACTGGCAAAAGAACAGGAGTTAACCGTTATTTCAATTTTTCATGACTTGAATTTGGCTGGATTATATTGTGATCGGCTTATGTTGCTTGAAAAAGGGCAAATTCAGGTTGTTGATGTGCCGAATGAAGTGCTCCAACAGGAACGGATTCAAGGTGTATATCATACGACGATTGAAAAACATCCACATCCCGCACTTCCGAAACCTCAAATGTTCATCGTTCCGGAGAAGCATGGCAATGACACTATCCCATTGGAAATTGATGAATCTTATCTGACAGTGGGACCTGAGATGATTCAATTGAATTCTCCGATCCCGCTTAGAACGATGTCTTCTGGAGTGACCGGTTCGGGTACGGGCTGGCATAAATATTTCGTGAATAGGCATGTCCATCATGATTATGACTGCAGGGATCATCATGTTGAAATGGCCGGCTATTTAAAAACTCATGGATTTGAACCGCAGGAAACGGTGGGGATGATGACAGCCGTCTTTCTCGATACGGTTGCCTTCAAGTTAATGAGAGCTGAAGATTTCTCGGTTTTTATCATCGTGACGGCTGGTGTAGGGAATGCCATCGACGCTTCTTTAGCTGACCGGCATTCTTGGAGTTCCGCTCCAGGAACCATAAATACATGGATATTCATAAATGGGCATTTGGCAGAAGAGGCTTTCATACACAGCATAGTTACTGCGACCGAGGCAAAAGTAAAGGCCCTTCATGATTCGCATGTCTTGGATAAGGTGACGAATACATGTGCAACAGGAACATCGACTGACAGTATTTTGATTGCCGCAGCACAAAGAGGGGCAAAGCTTCAATATGCAGGCACCATCACTCCGTTAGGGAAGCTGATCAGTCGCGGTGTATATGATTGTACAGTAGAAGCAATAAAGAAAAATCGGAAACGGATTGAGGATCTATGATTTACCATCATCTTATTGCAGTTACACTGGCGTTTTTCCTTGATTTATTAATTGGTGATCCGCCAAATTGGCCGCATCCAGTTAAATGGATAGGAACGATGATAAGCAAGTTGGATCAGGCATTCAATAGAGGGGCATATAAGAAACGGAATGGACTCTTCATGTTGATCATCGTCTTAGCGATGGTGATATTGATTACAGGTCTAACCGTCTACTTGGCTTATCGGATCCATCCGCTTGCAGGTATCCTTTGGGAAGCTGTTGTCATTGCCACTACGATAGCTCAGAAGGGCTTAAAGCAAGCTGGAATGGATGTGTGCCATCCGCTGAATGAACGGGATTATCCTGAAGCGAGGCTTAAACTTTCCTATATCGTGGGCCGTGATACTGCTGATCTTGATGAATCCGAAATCGTCAGGGGGACGGTAGAAACCGTAGCAGAAAATACCAGTGATGGTGTTACTGCCCCAATGTTTTGGGCAGCTGTTGGCGGTGCGCCGCTCGCGATGGTGTACAGGGCAATTAATACCTGCGATTCCATGGTTGGGTACAAAAATGATAAATATGGGCAATTTGGCTGGGCTTCAGCTAAGCTCGATGATATCGTGAACTGGATTCCCAGCCGCCTCACTGGGTTCCTGATGTTGCTGAGCTCAAAATCCGGCTATCATGGATTTGGTGCTAGATGGAAGATATTATTCAATGATGCTAAAAAACATCCAAGTCCGAATAGCGGGTGGTGTGAAGCAGGCGTTGCTGCCATTTTGGGAATACAGCTAGGCGGCCGGAATATGTACAAAGGAATTGTTTCCGACCGTGCGAGGATGGGCGTTCCGCTTGTTCGATTAGAAGCAAAACATATACCAAAAACGATTACCATCATGCATCGGTCATCTTTTCTATTTCTACTGATGCTATGGCTAGGGGGACTTATTCTTGACATTACCTTCTCATGGCTCTAATCCTCATTATCTTTACGAAGCGCTGGAAATCGAAATGCCTGAATCTGTTCTCGATTTCAGTGCTAACATCAACCCATTGGGTCCGCCTTTACGTATAAAGGAACAGTGGCCTAGATTTTTCGAAGGAATCTTACATTACCCAGATCCGCATGCCATTGAACTGACAAAATCAATTGCCAAAAAAGAAGCGCTTCCTGAGCAATCCGTTTTGGTGGGTAATGGTGGTGCAGAAATAATCATGTTGGTAGCGAACAGGTTAACCAATCAAAGGGTGTTGATCATTCAGCCGGCATTTGCGGAATATGCAGAAGCTTGTTTGGCAGCAGGATGTGAGGTCGATTTTCATCAGCTTGATGCACCTGAGTGGAAACTGGACTTGGATCGGTTGATTCCTAGATTATCCGAATATGATGCAATTTTCTTATGTACGCCTAATAATCCGACGGGTGTTTCATTTAAGAAGGATGAAGTTAGGAAATTGATCTTTGAATGTCAAAAAGCGGATTGCCTGGTTGTCATGGATGAGGCTTTTTATGATTTCACGGAAGATGCCTTTACTTATGCTTCTTTAATCAATGAATTTCCACATTTACTCATTCTAAGATCAATGACTAAAATCTTTGCAATTCCGGGTTTGAGACTAGGCTATTTGCTTGCGGCACCTGACATCATAACCCGTGTAAGAACTTATAAACCGCATTGGAGCGTCAACCATGTTGCATTGGAAGTAGGGAAAATCTGTCTTGCTGAAGAAGCATATATGAGAAAAACAAGAGACTATATTCAATTGCAAAAGCAGAAACTATTCCGGTTTTATGAGGAACAAGGGGTGAGTGTCTCTGATAGCGCAGTTAATTTCTATTTAGTGAAAGATGAATCCTTATCCCTTTTTCCCTTTTTGCTAAAAAAAGGAATAGTACCGCGCCATACCTATAATTTCCCGGGGTTGGATGGAAAGTGGCTTCGGTTTGCAGTGAAGAGTGAACGTGATAACGAAGCGCTGATGGAGGGGGTAAGACAGTGGAGAAAGCAAGGCTCTGTTTTATAACCGGGGGTGTCCGGTCCGGAAAAAGCAGTTTCGCGGAAAGAAAAGCCCTTGAATATGCACTTCAAACGGATGGGAACTTGCATTACCTCGCTTGCGGCCGTGTCAGTGATGTTGAAATGGGTGAACGCATCCTTAGGCACCAGAAAGATAGAGAAAGCTGCCCAATCGCCTGGAAGACTTCGGAATACGCAACGGATATTACACGAATAGGAGCGGACATTAATCAGGATTCCATAATCCTGCTCGATTGTCTGACAACCCTGCTTGATAACGAACTATTTGGCCCAGGTGTTCCGCTTGAAAAGGAGTTTTTACAAAGCGTTTTTTCAAAAATAATAACCGGGATCAATGAGATAAGAAAACGATCCAGCTGTTTAATAGTCGTGAGCAATGAATTGGTGCAGGAACCGATTTTCCAGAATGATTTCCTCCATATATACGGAAAAACATTAGGCCTGCTTCATCAAACGATCGTCGGGCAGGCGAATGAAGCCTATCTAGTTGAATCGGGAATCCCATTGCGGAAGAAAGGGTGCATGCAGGAATGAACGCAGTGATTGGATTTTTAATTAACCTGCAGTTCTTTACAGTTTTTCCAATTAAGAAGCAGCTTCCTATGGAGAAGAAATATATACACCGTGCCATTCAAACCTTTCCACTAGTTGGTCTTTTACTAGGCTTGATATTGGGCGGTGTTTTATATGCACTAGTTGAATGGACCCCATTGTCATCGCTTGCAATTGCCTTTTTCCTTTGGTTTTTGACGATGGCATTAACGGGAGGTTTGCATCTCGATGGCTGGATCGATGCAAGTGATGCTTTTTTTTCCTATCAGGATAAAGAGCGGCGATTGGAAATCATGAAGGATTCAAGGACAGGTGCATTCGGTGTCATCTCCGTCATTGTCCTTTTGGCCGCCCGGTTCATATTTATCTATGAAATTGTCGAAAGGGTCAATGAATGGACATACTTCTTGATCATTGCCCTTCCACTCTTAAGCAAATGTGTGATGGGTTATTTACTTATCCGGATGCCACTGGCTAAAAAAGAGGGGCTCGGCGCTTTTTTTCAAAGTGCAGTAAAGAAAAGCAGTTTGCCCATTTATTTGCTGTACCTCCTTGTAAGTCTGGCGATCGCCTGGATCATCGATTCTAAGCTTGTCACCTTATTTTTCATCATGTGTCTGGCTGCACTGTTTTTCCTGTTTTATATAAAACGTAAAGTCATCAGTTGGTTCGGTGGGATAACGGGGGATGTACTGGGGGCATCCGTGGAAGGGGTTGAGCTTTGGTTATGGCTGATATTGTGGCTATTACACTACTTCGCCATGGGCTGACAGTAGCAAATGAGCGAAAGGCCTATTTAGGCTGGACGGATTCTCCATTAAGTACCGAAGGAGAAAAGGAAATTCTAGACTTAAGGGGCTCTTACCCACAGTATGAAAAAATTTACACGAGTGATTTGCCTCGTTGTGTGGAAACTGCAAGACTGCTGTTTCCAGATATAGTTCCGGTCAAAAACGCTTCGTTCCGTGAAATGAATTTCGGCAGTTGGGAAGGGCAGACGTATGATGATTTGAAGGCAGATGAAGATTATCTTAATTGGCTGGAACGTCCCATGGAGGCATTGGTGCCTGGGGGTGAAAGCTTTCCGGGATTTTCCGAACGTGTTAATAATGGCTGGAAACAATTGATTGCCTGTAAGGAGAACCGATTTGCCATAATGACACATGGTGGGGTAATTCGTGACTTATTGGTCCGTTATGCCCCGAAGGAAAAGAATTTTTTTGATTGGGGGATTTCCCATGGCAGGGGATATGAGCTGATATGGGAAGACCGGAACAGCTTAAGGAGGGGAGAACGATGCACTTTGTTACAGGGGGCGCCTATAATGGGAAAACTAAATGGGTAAAGCAATTGTATGGTCTGGAAAGTGATGTCCTTTGGCTATCCGGTTATCGAAAAGAACAGCCGGAATTGATTGATTTTCAAGGCAATACTGTTGTATTGCAGGGGTTGGATGCATGGATACAACAAGATGCAGAAAAGATGGATTCAGATTCGATTCGAAAAAGGTGGAAGGAAATCATGGCTGACTGGCGAATATGGGAGAAAGAAAAGGATGCTCACAACTGCATTGTAATCGGATCGGATATTTCCAAAGGAATTGTTCCGATGGAAGCACTTGATCGCAGATGGCGCGATGCCTGCGGATGGGTCTTTCAAGATGTAGCATCCATATCAAGGCGCGTTGACATCATTTGGTACGGAATTAACCAAAGAATAAAATAGAGGAGGTAATGGGATGAAAATCTATACACGTACAGGGGATAAGGGACAAACAAGCGTAATCGGAGGCCGGCTTGACAAGGATGACATCCGTGTTGAATCGTATGGAACAGTGGATGAAGTGAATAGCTATATCGGTCTTGCGGTGACTGAATTGGATCCCGCTATATTTACGGATGTATTGGCCGATCTAGAGAAAATCCAGCATGAGTTATTTGACTGTGGCGGTGATTTGGCAACTGTTTCCGAGAAGGCACCACAAAAGCTGACGGATGAGGCCATTACCTATTTGGAAGAACGAATAGATGCCTTCATACTCGAAGCGCCGGAATTGGAAAAATTCATCCTGCCTGGCGGCTCAAAAGCGGCTGCAACCATTCATATTGCCCGAACGGTTACACGCAGGGCGGAACGATTGGTCGTTTCATTGATCAAGTCGGGTGCAGCAGTTTCACCATTATCACTTCAATATTTAAATCGTTTGTCGGATTACTTTTTTGCTGTTGCACGTGTGATCAATTTCCGCCTTGGTGTGAAAGATGTGGAATATATCCGCAGTGCAAATGTATTCCGTGGAGGGAAAAGAAAGGAAAAAGAGTAAACATGGACGTAAGAAAAATTAGTGCAATCGCTGTATTCATTGCCTTATCGGCGGTGGGGGCGATGATTAAAATCCCTTCCCCAATCGGCAGCATCGCTTTGGATAGTTTTCCGGCCCTTTTGGCGGCTGTCATACTTGGCCCGGTATCGGGGGCTATTGTAGCGGGGCTTGGTCATATCATCTCAGCGTTCATCGGCAACATGCCACTTGGGCCATTCCATTTTTTGATCATGGCCGAAATGGCAGTCCTCGTATGGATGTTCGGCATTTTATATATACACGGGAAAAAAGTAGGCGCATTTTTCCTCTTCTTTATCTGTAATGCCTTCATCTTGGCGCTGCCTTTCGCCTTTCTGGTCAGCACGGGTTTTTACACGTTGCTTGTTCCGGGATTAACGGCGGCAACGGCGGTAAATGTAGTATTGGCAGCCATTTTACTGCCACGCTTGGAGCCTGTTTTGAAAAAAATGATTTTTAAAGATGGACTCACAGAATGAGTGATTCATTGATTTTACCATTTTCCGAATCAGATTCATTGATTGTTTCAAGTGATAATAGTGGCGGAATCGGTCTGAAGGAAAAAGATCTGGTCCATGTCCCTTATGAGGTCGTTGGATATTATTCCTTTCGGGTTGCCGTCATGGAATGTTTGGGCGTTGGCGGAAGTCCAGTATCCGTCGTTCTAAATAATTTCTGCGGTGATGAAGCCTGGGAAGACTTGACCAGGGGTGTCAGGGAGGGGCTGAAAGAATTGGGAATGGAGGGCCTCCCCATTACTGGCAGCACAGAAAGTAACATGCCGCTTCTTCAATCAGCAATTGGTCTTATGGTGATTGGTAAACGAAGGAATGAAGGTGCTATGAAGCAACATCCTTTACAGAAAATCGCTCTCATCGGCAGGCCGCTCGTTGGAGAAGAAGTTATGGATCAACAAGATTGGATCGCCCCATTATCTTTATATAAAAGCCTATGTGAAATGGAAGAAGTTCAGGCACTTCCAGTCGGTTCAAAAGGGATAGCGTATGAGTGGAAGCATCTGGACCAAAGTGGTGAAGATGTTTCTATCCATATAAGTAATAAAGTCGATATCAAAAAATCGTCTGGACCATCTACCTGCTTCCTCATTGCTTATCCTGAACATCTGGAGGAAGAAATCAAGCTCCAATCCGGTCCTCTTTTTATTGGTGAATGATCATTTCATTAATGAATCAGGTATCGGGTTCCAGTTCACAATGAACTAGTTCGATGCTTTTTTCATTTAGGTCATACATTTAATGTTAATGAGAAAAGCGTTTGAATTCTCTATTATGTTATTTTTTCATTATAAAATATTATTCTGATTTTGCCTTATATACATAGAGAGATTATAAGGGGTTCCAAAGATTCGGGCTGGTTTAGGAATGACAAACAATCATAACGGTCTTTTTAATCAACATCAGACATGCAGCAGATGTCTAGTTTATTGATTTATGGCCAGTTCCAGGATTTTCTTGTTCATTATTATCCAAAAGCTAAATGTCGCCAATGGTTACTGCTTGCTTCCGTCATTTTAAGGATTGTCGCAGGTATGGATGTTCCGGATATTGCAGATGCTGTTCAGACAGGGGCAGTAATACTCCCGGCTTTCGGCATTACCTTAATCACGTTTTAAAGCAGGTTGGTGCTTTCGATGCCGTGTTTGCAGAAGAATGAATTGGCATGCCTTCATTTGAAAAACAATCAAAATAAAGAAGAAATAAACCAATTTATATCCGCCTGTCTTGCTCCAACCGCGTCCATTATTTTGATTATCGGAGCTGGCGAAATGTATTGATCATGAGTGGAGTCGTGAAGCCATTGCAAGTTAAGGGGCTTCCTTTGATATTTCACCGATTCTGTTTGGTAGTTATGATTCAAGAGGCCACAGGTTCAGCAACTGTCGTGATGACAGCTGCGGCAGGTAGTGTACTGCCGATCATATCTTCTTTTCCAGGTGTTAATTTTAAATTGCTGGTCCTTGCTATCGGTTCGAGTCATTAATTCCATCCCACTTGAATGATGAGGATTTGAGATGATCGAAGAGTTCCTTAATTTAACGGTCGCACAAACGGCAAAATCTTGGACGGTTATGGAAACGAATATATCAGTCGTTTCACTTATCCTAATCTTACTATTGAATTCAATTGTTTAAGAGAAAGGAGCATGATGTAAGTATGAAACATTCAGGTTATATGATGGGAATCGATATTGGTACGACGAGTACGAAGGTTGTTCTTTTTTCAAAAAGGGGGGAAGTTATCCAATCTTGTTCGAAGGGATACCCTCTTAAAAGTCCAACTCCTTCCGTTGCGGAACAAGATCCCGAAGAAATTTATAAAGCGGTCATCATTGCTATAGGCGAGGTCATGATTGCAAGCGGTATAGATAAGGATGAACTGGGTTTCATATCGTTCAGTTCGGCAATGCATAGCTTGATCGCCATGGGGAAAGACGGTAATCCGCTAACGAATAGCATTACTTGGGCGGATAATCGAAGTGTTTCTTATGCGGAGAAATTGAAGGCTTCGGAACAGGGGATGCAATTGTATCACAGGACGGGAACACCCATTCACCCAATGTCCCCAATCACGAAAGTAATGTGGTTAAGAAATGAGCATCCTGGGGTTTTTAACGAAACGGACAAATTCATAGGAATTAAAGAATACATCATCTATAAATTTTTCAATGAGTATGTGATGGATTATTCGCTTGCATCTGCAACGGGCATGCTCAACTTGAATGACTTGAAGTGGGATGAAGATGCACTTACCATTGCCGGTATTGGGGCTGACAAGCTGCCAACGCTTGTCCCTACAACGCATACCCTCTCAGGTTTAAGTGAGGAATTAGCTGCAAAAATGAACATTCGGGCAGGTACCCCGTTTGTGATTGGCGCGAGTGATGGTGTGCTTGCCAACTTAGGGCAAAACGCCATCAAGCCAGGAGTTCTGGCAGTGACAATCGGAACGAGCGGTGCGGTAAGAACCGTCAGTGACCGACCGATTACCGATCCGAAAGGCAGGACATTCTGCTATGCCCTTACTGAGAATCATTGGATAATCGGCGGACCGGTCAACAATGGGGGAATCACTTTCCGATGGGCACGCGATCAATTAGGCCGTGTGGAAATTGAAAAAGCGAAGGCTTCGGGCCAGGATTCGTATGAGATACTGACGGATATGGCTTCCAATATCGCACCTGGATCCGATGGGCTAATATTCCACCCGTATATGGCTGGGGAACGGGCGCCATTATGGAGTGCCGATGCTAGGGGCTCCTTCTTTGGACTTGCGCTTCATCACACTCGTGATCATATGGTCCGGGCAGTGTTGGAGGGTGTGATGTATAACTTGTACAGTGTCCTTCTTGCTGTAAAGGAACTGACTGGTGCTCCCAAGAAAATTCATGCAAGCGGTGGATTTGTTCGCTCAAAGCTCTGGCGTCAAATCATGGCTGATATATTCAATCAGAATGTGACAATTCCTAAAAGCTTTGAGAGTTCTAGTTTAGGTGCCGCCGTACTTGGATTATACGCTTTAGGGGAAATCGAAAGCCTCGATGAAGTTGAGGGTATGATCGGTGAAACGAATGAACTTGTCCCAATCGAAGAGAACGTTAAAGTGTATGAAGAATTAATGTCGATTTATTTATCCGTGAGCAGGCAATTGGAAGGCGACTACAAGCGGATTGCTGATTTCCAAAGACGTCATTTAGAATGAATTTAAGTGAAAGCACAGGTGTATAAGCACTGTGCTTTTCTTTTTGCCTGGTATTTAAAAATGGTAAGATGGAAGAAAACGATAAGGAGAATATTAATATGGGAGCAAGTAAAACGAATGCAATGCGAATTCTTGATAACAAACGTATAGAGTATGGCATGATGAGTTATGATGCCAATGATGGAAAAATCGACGGGATCACTGTTGCGGACAAAATTGGAAAAGCTCCAGAGACCGTTTTTAAAACACTTGTTACCCATAGCGGACCGCAGCAGCTTTATGTATTCGTCATTCCTGTAGCCACCGAACTGGATTTAAAAAAAGCAGCGAAAGCGGCAGGTGCAAAAAAAATTGAAATGCTCGCGGTTAAAGACCTGCAAAAATATACAGGTTACATTCGGGGAGGCTGTTCACCGATCGGAATGAAAAAGCAATACCCCACCTTCATCGATGAAAGTGCAACCATCCTGCCTGAAATCATCGTAAGCGGAGGGCGAATCGGTACACAGATAGTTTTAAAACCGTCAGAGTTCCTGGAAATCACACAAGCGGAATCTGTAGCCCTTATAAAATAAACTGTTTATCTTTAGGCATTCACCTAATAGGTTTTTTCTGCATACGCTGTCTTGAATATCACATCTGTATTGTGAGGGAGAGTGTAAAAGTGACAGGAAAAGTGATGCATTATTTCGCTGGAGGCAATACGGCTAAAGGTTTTTATAGTTTATATGATTCCAATTTAGCAGGTTTGGAAAGATTATTCATATTAAAAGGCGGACCTGGTTCCGGTAAATCGACCATTATGAAAAAAATCGGCCAAGAATGGCTGGATAAAGACTATGACATCGAGTTTTTACATTGTTCGTCCGATAATGATTCCATTGATGGAGTAATCATACCGGCTTTGAAGATTGGACTCGTGGATGGGACAGCGCCGCATGTGATTGAGCCGAAGGCACCAGGGGCCATTGAGGAATATGTCAATCTAGGGTCTGCTTGGAATTCCCAGCAGCTGGCTTCCGAAAGAGCGGCAATCATAAGATTGACGAATGCGAGAAGCAAGAGTTTTGAGAAGGCATATGCCCTTTTCGCTGAAGCATTGAAGATACATGATGAATGGGAAGACATTTATAAGGCAAATATTGATTTCGTTAAATTGAATGGGTTGACCAATAAATTGATAGAAGGCTTTTATAGAGATATCGTCCTTAACAAGAAGGCTGATGTTCGTCATCGGTTTTTAGGTGCCGCTACACCAAAAGGTGCAGTTGATTTCGTTCCCAATATTACTGAAGGAGTACAAAAACGGTACTTTTTAAAGGGGCGTCCGGGTTCCGGTAAATCAACGATGCTGAAAAAGATTGCAAAGGCTGCGGAGCAAAGAGGCTTTGATGTGGAAGTATATCATTGTGGTTTTGATCCGCATAGCTTGGACATGGTAATCGTCCGGGAAGTAGGGATTGCCATTTTTGACAGCACATCCCCTCATGAATATTTTCCGAGTTGTGAAGGTGATGAAATCATTGATATATATAAAACGGCCATCTTGCCAGGAACAGATGAAATTTATGCTGATCAGATAAAGGATGTTTCCTCCAGGTACAGGACGAAAATGAATGAAGCTACAGCAAGTCTTGCTAAAGCAAAAGAGCTGCATGACGAACTTGAAAAGATTTATGTGAAAGCGATGGACTTTACAGCAATCGATGACATTCAAAGCGACATCCACCAACAGATTATTGAACGGGCACAGGAAGTGGATAGCCACACGATTCTACATTAAGAGAACAAACTGCACCTTTCTTCATAGGTGCAGTTTATTTATTTACATAATTGGACTTTTTAAATGACTGAAGTTACACCAATAATCAAGACGAGTTTGTAAAACGTGTTTATCCATGCTCTTTCGGTTAAAATAGGGATTATATTGAAAAAAAGGAGCCGGTAGAATTGATAAAGACGATCGCAATTGATATGGACGGAACATTGTTAAACAAAATGCAAAAGGTCAGTAAGGAAAATAGAGACGCAATCCGGAAGGCGCAAAGTGAGGGAGTGGAAGTGATCATTGCTACTGGCAGATCTTATGTAGAAGCAAGGTTCGCTTTAGATGAAGCAGGCATCGTTTGTCCTGTCATCTGTGTAAATGGTGCTGCACTCTTCAGGGAGGATGGAAAGATTGCAGCTTCCAATCCAATGTCAGCCGCCACTGCTAGCATGGTAGGTGAATTCCTCGAAGAACAAGGAATTTATTTCGAAGTATATACGAGTCAGGGAATCTATTCTAAAGACTATGAAAACGCAATAGCTGCTTTGGTGGATGTATTTGTTACAGCCAATCCGGAGATTGACCCTGAGAGAATGAGGAAATTTGCAGAGGAGCGTTTACAGCTTGGGCAGGTGACTTCCATTTCCGATTATTCCGAGTTATTCCGCCATTCGAATGTGGAATATTATAAAATTCTCAGCTTCTCAAAAGATTTAAGTTTATTAAATCAAATTGCTTCTAAATTGAAAGGAAAGGGAGTTACAGTCACTTCATCGGGACGGGGAAATGTGGAAATCATGAGTGGGACAGCTCAAAAAGGTACGGCACTTGAAACTTATGTAAATGAAAAATCCGGCTTGATGCAGGAAACCATGGCCATTGGGGATAATTATAATGATGTATCCATGTTTGAACGGGTAGGTTTGTCTGTTGCAATGGGAAATGCCCCGCTCGATATTCAAAAACTGTGTGATGAAGTAACAGGTAAGAATGATGAATCCGGTGTAGCGGAGGCCATTTTAAAGGTACTTAAACAGTCAGCCTATTAAACTCATCAATCGAAAGGGGAATGACTTTTGAAAAGATGGCTCTTATTTTTCCTTATGGCTACATTGACTTTAACTGGCTGTAACATGATTACAGAGGACAGCAAAACCCAGCCGAAGCCTGATAAAGAAGTGACGGGCACTTTAGGAGAAGATCCGGATGTGCTAGTAACGAACCTGCATTCCCCATGGTCGATTCAGAAAGATGGGGACACAATGTATGTATCAGAGCGGACAGGAACCATCGTAAAATGGGACAAGGGGAAGACGACAAGGCAAAAGGTCCATCTTAAAAAGACATTGTCCGCAAAAGCGGAAGCGGGATTACTTGGATTTTTGTTAACTCCCGATTTCTCTAAGAGCGGGCAAGCTTTCGCCTATTATACGTATGAAGAAGGCGGGGATTCCATCAATCGAATCATCATTTTACAAAAAGTTGGTGATAAATGGAAGGAGATGGAGACCTTGATTGACGGCATACCAAGCGGGGAATACCACCATGGTGGCCGGATCAAGATTGGACCGGATGAGAAGCTATATGCAACAACAGGTGATGCAAGAAAGCCGGAGATCGCACAGGATATTAATTCCTTAGGCGGGAAGGTTTTGCGCATGAATCTGGATGGCACCATTCCGAAAGATAATCCTTTCGGGAATTCATACGTTTATTCATACGGTCACCGTAATCCACAAGGGCTGGCGTGGGATGAATCCGGACAGTTGTATGAAAGTGAGCACGGGGACTCGGCTCACGATGAATTAAATAAGATTGATCCAGGTAAGAACTACGGCTGGCCAGAAATAGAGGGCGATGAGCAAAAACCTGATATGGTAAATCCATTGATTCATTCCGGTGAGAAAACATGGGCCCCTTCTGGAATGGCCTATTTTGACGGAAAGCTTTATTTTGCTGCCTTAAGGGGCGAATCGGTTAAAAGTTATGATGTACAGAGCGGCAAGCTGACTAATATCATTACGGGTTTTGGGCGGATACGTGATGTATCCGTAGATGGAGAATTCCTTTATTTCATAAGCAACAATACGGATGGCCGAGGAAATCCTGATGAAAAGGATGATAAGCTTTATCGTGTGCCACTTTCCCAATTAAAAAATATTCCCTGAAGTTATCAATGAGAAGCTCGGAGATGTGGTATTTGTGTGATTCAAAATAGTTTTCGAATGAAATCATTCCGAAACGCAAAGATCAAATATCGGAAGCCTCGCTTTTTAATAGCGGGGTTCCCTTTTTGTTTATGGCCTCGAAGCATCGACCACGAAGAGCATGGCATGGCCCCAATTTGACCCATACAGTTTCGCCAAACTCACGAGTAAAAGCGTGAAATTCACGAGTAAAACAGCAAAACTCGCGAGTAAACATGCGAAATCACCGAGTGTAGCAGAATTCACGAGTAAAACAGTAAAACTCACGAGTATACGTGCGAAATTCACGAGTAAATGCTCCAAATTTACGAGTAAAAGCGTGAAATTCACGAGTAAAACAGTAAAACTCACGAGTAAACATGCGAAATTCACGAGTAAACAGCGCGAAATCACCGAGTGTAGCAGAATTCACGAGTAAAAGCGTGAAATTCATGAGTAAAACAGCAAAACTCACGAGTAAACATGCGAAATCACCGAGTGTAGCAGAATTCACGAGTAAAACAGTAAAATTAACGAGTAAACGTGCGAAATTCATGAGTAAAACAGCTCGAAATCATGAGTGCAGCGGAATTCACGAGTAAAAGCGTGAAATTCACGAGTAAAACAATAAAACTCACGAGTAAAAGCGCGAAACTCACGAGTAAACATGCGAAACCACGAGTAAATGCTCCAAACTCACGACAAGTGTTTTCTTCATCGAAGGCTGGACATTTCTAAAGAATAAGTTTATAGTTACCTAGGTAACTAATTAACAGGAGGAATACCTTTGTCCTTTCAAAATGGTTTTTTTCATCATAACTTACAATTTTCAAGGTCATTTACCAAAAAGTTAAATGAACAATTGGCTAAGGTTGATCTTTTTCATTCCCAGTGGCTGATTGTATATTATCTGAATCAGTATGGCTGTTCTACGCTTGTTGAAATAAGCACTTATCTAGATGTGGAGAAGCCGACGGTAACCCGGACGGTAAACCGTTTGGAAGAACTTGATTTGATTGAACAAATCCCAGGAAAAGATAAGCGGGAACGGAGAATACAGTTAACGGAAACTGGTGTAAGGACTTTTCAAGAGGCCAAAAAAGTGGTTGAAGAGTTTGAACTTCAATTAATGAGTGGTTTGGCTGAAGAGGATCGTGAGGCAACGTTACGAACTTTGACTTTCCTGAAGGGAAAATTAAAACAATAGTAAGGAAGAAGGATTGAAATGAATGACAAACCGAAATTGTGGACGAAAGACTTTCTGATTGTCTCGTCTGCGAACTTTTTTCTTTTTTTAACTTTTTATGTCTTGATGGTGACATTGACCATTTATACGATGGATAGCTTTCATGCGTCGCAAGCACAAGCAGGACTTGCCTCAAGTATCTTTGTCCTCGGGGCAGTGCTTGTCAGACCGATTGCAGGAAAAAAAATTGATAAGATCGGCCGCAGAAAAATGTTGCTTGGATCCTTGATTCTATTCCTGGCCGCATCCATTGGCTATTTCCTGGTGAATAGTTTACCCCTCTTATTGATCGATCGTCTTATTCATGGTTTTGCTTTTGGCCTTGCCACAACGGCAACTGGAACGATTGCTGCAGATATCATTCCGAATGAAAGACGCGGGGAAGGTACAGGCTATTTTGCCATGAGTACAAACTTGGCAATGGCATTCGGTCCGTTTATTGGATTGCTGATCACACAGCATTTTAGCTATTCGATCATTTTCTATGCTGCCTCTTTATTTGCCGCATTTTCTTTAGTCGCATCGTTGTTCATGAATGTGCCTGAAGGGGAAAAAGGCAGAGCTCTACCACAAAAGGGATTTAAAATCAGTGATTACTTTGAAAAAAGGGCCCTGCCCATTTCCATTTTTATCGGATTTGCCGGATTTACCTATTCGAGCATCTTGTCCTATTTAACATCTTTTGCAAAGGAAATCGATTTAATGGATGCGGCGAGCTTTTTCTTTGTCGTATTTGCAGTATTCCTTTTGGCATCCCGCCCGTTTACAGGACGAATGTTCGATGTGAAGGGGGAGAATGCAGTCATTTACCCATCACTCTTCCTATTTGCCATGGGTATGGTCATCCTCAGCCAATCCCATCATGGTGTCACGCTTCTGATTGCCGGTGCCTTTATCGGAGTGGGATATGGTACGTTCCAATCAAGCAGTCAAGCGATTTCTATCAAGGAATCCCCATCAAATCGGATGGGATTAGCCACATCCACGTTTTTTACAATGTATGATTTTGGTATTGGTGTTGGCCCATTCCTATTGGGCTTCCTTATCCCATTTACCGGGTTCAAAGGGTTATTCATGGGAATGTCAATCTTTGCATTCGCCCTTATCGGGATTTATTATTTGGCACATGGAAAAAAAGCCTCGGCAAGAAAGAAAATGCATCATGAGGAACGTGTGTCTGCTTAATTTTTTTATATGTCTGTATAAAATAGGAAATTCAGGGGATACTTTATAATGATTAATTTTCCAAATTATCCCCCTTTTCTCCGCCTGTAATCAGCAGGCGCTTTTTTTATGCCATAAACAAAGAAACCGCCATATTGGCGGTTTCTTTAAAATTTATAGGTCCATAATCGTTCTTTGCGGATCCAGTCGAGAAAATCAGCATCCTGATTTTCGAATTTCTCTTTCCAATCGATCACCATCGCTTGCGTTTGCGAACGATGGGCAGTGAATGCAGCTACCTTTTTTTCTTCTACGGCAGATATATCATGGATGATGTCGGGCTGTCCTAACTCATCGATGCAGTTATTGGAGAACGCGACACAATGAAGTTTAGGTCTCTCTTTTTCTTCGATTCTTTCCACAGCCCGAACCACAGCCCGTGCTGTTGCTTCGTGGTCTGGATGGACACTGTATCCTGGGTAAAACGTAATGATCAATGAAGGATTCAATTCATTGATAGCATCGGTAAATAATGAAGTCAGCTTTTCATCATCTTCGAATTCGATTGTCTTATCACGCAAACCGAGCATGCGTAAGTCCTGGATTCCAATCGCATTTGCTGCATCGATTAATTCCTTTTTACGAATTTTAGGGAGCGATTCTCTTGTTGCAAATGGAGGATTTCCTAAATTACGTCCCATTTCTCCTAAAGTTAAGCATAAATAGGTGACGGGAGTGCCCTCTTCTCTATGAAGGGCAAGCGTTCCAGAGACCGAGAAGGCTTCATCATCGGGATGTGGGAAAATAACTAATACATGACGTTCTTTTTCCAAGGTATATTTCTCCTTCCGTTCTACTTACAGTGAGTATGGTTATCGGTGAATGGGAGTATTCATCGGAATAATATTGAAATATCAAGCAAGTTGTACTCATTCAAAGGGAGTAGGGCTGAGCTGCATGGAGACAGCAAGCTTCCCGGAAAAATCAAGTCCTGCCAACAGCAACCTACCTTGTTCATCCATTTCGAAGTGGTTAACGCCTTCTGCATATACCCAGCCAATATTGAGCTTTAAGCCGATGCGGTAGGGTCCATCCCCAACTATCTTCCCGTGTTCATACTGTATTAATGCATTACGAATATAAGCACCTGCCGAAAAGAAAGCTTCATCTACATGAGTGGCATAGGCACCATTTGTCGTTTCAAGGTGAAGATATACATCTTGTCCGGCGAAAGTATCAATAGCATTTTGCACCTCTGTACGGTCTATAGGTTTCATTCTATAATTTCCTCCTTAACTGGGCGGCTAGATAAGCTTTTCCTTCTTTCTAGTTTACTAAATAAAAACAAAAAAAGCGAAAAAGGCCGCTCGATGAATTTGAGCGGCCACTAAACTTGATGTTTTATTTTTGGGTGTTTTCAGCAATTCCATATTTATGGTATGCACCATGGTTGACAGGTCCTACATAGTCATTCATCTTCCAAGAATGGCGAACCGCTTCGGTAATGAAGTCCTTCGAAATGTGGATAGCCTCACGAGGACTTTTCCCTTCAGCCAATTGAGCTGCAATAGCTGCTGAAGATGAACAGCCGGCACCATGTGTGTTGGTTGTTTCGATTTTCTCGGATTCAAGGATCTCAAATTCTTTTCCATCATATAGAAGGTCGATGGCTTTGTCATTCCCCAGCTTATTTCCGCCTTTGATCAAGACATATTTAGCACCAAGTGCATGAATCTTTTCAGCTGCACCCTTCATATCATCGATCGTCTTGATAGGTGCTGTCCTCGCTAACTGGGCAGCCTCGAACAGGTTTGGCGTAACTACTGTTGCACGTGGAACAAGAAGTTCACGCAAAGCTACAGCTGTTTCAGGGTGCAGCACTTCATCTTCACCTTTACATACCATAACTGGATCGATTACGACTTTGTCCAGTTTCAACTCGTCTATTTTACGGGCAACAAGTTCAATGATTTCCACTGATCCAAGCATTCCCGTTTTCATGGCATCAATGCCGATTGATAAAATCGTTTCGATTTGGGCTTCCAAAACCTCAACCGGTGTAGGGAATACATTATGGGACCACCCATTCTTAGGATCCATCGTCACGATTGTCGTTAAAGCGGACATACCGTAAACGCCGAATTCTTGAAATGTCTTTAAATCTGCTTGAAGACCCGCTCCGCCGCTCGAATCCGATCCGGCAACTGTCATAGCTCTTTTCATAGTCATTATGTGACCTCCTCAGGAGAATTAGATATCGATATTATCAGCATACCAGGTAATATCCTATTTTTAGAATATACCAAAATTTCTTTTATGTAAAACTTAGTTGTCACCCTATATGAGTCCTTTAATAAGGAAATGGAAAGGCCTCGTCTGCTCCTTGGAAATATGCTTTGTCCAAACTTTTGATATATAAGCAAAGATGTGAAAGTGTCATTATTTTCAAAGTTGATTTAAAATATTTAAATATAGGGACGCTTCATTAGGGGACATTTATTATAGCTTTACCGTTGGGTGCGGGATTAAACCCAAAATAGGGAGGTGATTCGTTTGGAATGGACTATGTTACTTTTAGCTGGTGGGAAATCAAGTCGTATGGGAGTGAATAAAGCTCTGTTGACCATAGGTGGCGTTACGAACATTTCAAGAGTGGCAGCCGAATTGAAAAAGGTGTCAGAAACCATTCTGGTCATTACCAATATTTTTGAAGATTATCGTTTTCTGCAACTTCCGTTAATACCGGATATACATAAAGATCAAGGACCTCTTGGCGGATTGCATGCAGGGATGACCGCTGCGAAAACGGAGCTTCAATTCCTTACGGCCTGTGATATGCCCTTTGTGAATGCGGATGCCATAAATGATATCATTTCCTATTATGAACCTGAATTCGATGCTGTCATTCCGGAAATAAATGGAAGGATCCAGCCGCTTTTTGCTGTTTATCATAAAAGGTGTCTTCCTGTACTGACGGAGTGCTTATTAAAACGCGAGTTGAAAATGGGTCTATTTTTGGAAAAAATTTCGGTGAAAATCATGAAGGAAACCGACTTTAAGTTATATCACGAGAATCCTGAACATCTTCAACACCTTTTTTTCAATATGAATACGAGGGAAGATTATAAAGAGGCAGGGTATATTGATCAAACTGAATTATATATAAAGGATGGTAGACATGAATTATAAAATTTCAAAAGAGCCGATTGTCATCCAGGAAGTGATTGATAAAGTAGTAGAGCGGAATGCAGGTGCCGTCACGACCTTTATTGGTACAGTGAGGGAAATGACGAAAGGAAAAAAGACTCTTTTCTTAATTTACGAAGCATATGAACCGATGGCCATTAAGAAATTAGAGCAAATCGGTTCTGAAATTAAGGAGCGGTGGCCAGATTCAGAAACGGCAATCACCCATCGTGTTGGAAAACTTGAAATCACGGATATCGCAGTCGTTATTGCCGTTAGTACGCCACATCGAAATGATGCATATGAGGCAAACAGGTATGCGATTGAAAGAATAAAAGAAATTGTCCCTATATGGAAAAAGGAACATTGGGAAGATGGGGAGACATGGGTCGGAAATCAGTTGGAAACCGTTCCATATCCAAAAGGGAAACCGGAAGAGGTGGATATCAATGATTAATGTACTTTTATTTGCCCAATTGAAAGATGAGTTAGGCAAAGAGACTCTTTCTATAGAAGGAAATGGAATGAGTGTGGCCCAGCTTAAAGGCAAAATGAGGGTGGAATTTCAATTGGAAGGTCTTGAAACCGTGATGACAGCGGTCAATGAAGAATTTGCTGACGATGACACGATTCTATCTGATGGTGATACAGTGGCTTTCATTCCACCTGTCAGTGGAGGCTGAGCAAATCGAATGGGAGGGTTCATAGTGCAAGAGCGATATTCAAGACAGACTTTATTTTCCCCCATTGGTGAAGGGGGCCAATCGAGAATTTTGAAGAAGCATGTCTTACTTCTAGGGGCGGGAGCATTGGGGTCTGCTAACGCAGAGGCCCTTACTCGTGCGGGAGTAGGGAAGCTTACCATTGTCGACAGGGATTATGTCGAAACCAGTAATTTACAGCGCCAACAAATGTATACGGAACGTGATGTCGAGGAGAAACTGCCAAAAGCAGAAGCTGCAAAGCGCCATTTATTTGATATCAATCATGAAGTCGAAGTCAATGCCATCATCATGGACGCAACTGCACAGAACCTTGAACAGCTGCTTGGTGATGTTGATTTGATATTGGATGCAACCGATAATTTTGAGACACGGATGATTATTAATGATCTGTCACAAAAGCTACAGATACCATGGATTTATGGGGCATGTGTGGGGAGTGTGGGCATGACTTTGACCATCCTTCCAGGACAGACGCCATGTTTGCACTGTTTACTTAAAGCTATCCCCATTCAAGGAATGACCTGTGACACGGGAGGAATCATATCACCAGCTGTAACGATGGTAGTGGCACACCAAACTGCTGAAGCTTTGAAAATCCTCGTTGAAGATTGGGAATCGGTTCGACCTGCACTTGTTACTTTTGATCTGTGGAGGAATCAATACCAAACCGTAAAATTAACAAAAGCGAGAAAGAAAGATTGTCTCTCTTGCGGAGATCAGAGGACATATCCCTTTTTAACTATGGAAAACGCAACGAAAACTGCGGTTCTTTGCGGTAGGGATACTGTACAGGTCAGACCGCCAAAACCTTTGAAACTGCAACTCGAGAAATTAGCCAAAGATCTGAACGGCAGTGGTTATTTGGTGAAATTCAATCCATTTCTTCTCTCTTGTGAAAAAGATGGGAAACGTATTGTCATTTTCGAGGATGGCCGGGCGTTGATTCACGGAACGAAGGATATGGTCCATGCAAAGGCCACATACCAAAGTATCCTGGGATAATGAATATAAAAAGCGAGGCTGCCGGTAGGGTGCCTCGCTTTTTTATGAATCATATAGGGCAGTGGTTATCGGGTATTAGTTTGTAACCCCGTCTTTATTATCTTGTTTGGAAGCAACGATGACGACTTTGCCTTCGTCGAGCACCTCCTCGTAACGTTCTGCTTCCATATCGCTAAGACCAAGGTTGCTCATTCGATTACGAAGTTCGTCTCCACGTGATTTAAAGAGATTTCCAACGGTATCAAGGAAGCCTTGTTCCTTCATGCCTACATCTTCTGTATTTGTATTCTCGGTAAGGTGCTTCGAACGGGTTTTATCATGGGCGAACAAATATACATCGTCCTTCGTATATCCTGATGTAGTTAATTCATCGATTTTTTCCTTTGCTTGTAAACCGTTTTCTACTACATGTACTTGATACATATAAACTCCTCCTTGAATTTCAGTGTAAGATTCTCTTGGATATGGGTAAATGGAATCTTGCTTTATCATAGTTGTTGATTGGTTATAGTAGTATATAACCTTATTTGGGCATGTATAAACATTTAATATCGAAATATATTTAGTAAGTGGTGAAGCGGAACACCTTTTGTATGCGGTAGGTCAAGTATTTGAAGACAGGTAGTTTCTTTTGATATTCACTGTAATCTACCGTGTATGTTCCATTTTGATTTGTCCAAAGTCTTTGAAAATAGTTATCGACATCATAAGAAACGTCCGCATCATTTGGAGCATGGATTTCAACATTAGCTTCAAGATTGTAGTCATCCAGATTGCGTGAGGTATAATTAGCCGATCCTCCAAGAATAATCGTTTCATTAGCCTTTTGGATCATCATCAACTTTGTATGGAACTGTTCTTTCTCTGTTTGGTACCAGCGGATCGAAATGTTTTCATCCCCCAGTTTTTCGAATTCAGCGGCAACTGGAAGATTAGGAAGACCGATTTTCTCACTTCCGAAAGCGTTTTGATTCGGATCCAATATCATTTGAATCTTCACACCCCGTTTAGCTGCATCGGTTAATGCCTCGACAACATCACGATCGGCAATGTAGAACATGGCAAGATGGATCTTGTCGCCTTTTTGTGCATCCTTTATTGCCTTAAGGACATGTTTATTGATTTTTCCTTCCGTTAGCAATTGTACCGATATTGGTCCTTTATCTGCAGATATCCCTTTTAATTCAGGAAATGACTTTGGGCCACCCGAAAATTTCGAAGTGGCTTCTTCTGCTTTAACAAAGTCGCCGATGATATTCCCATCCATCTGAAATGCAATATTGGAATGGAATCCACTCGCGTCATGAGGATTGGCTGATGAAATGATGGCCGTTTTTTCGGTAGCGACCACTTTTCTGTGATTGGCTTTAATGTTCATCAGTCTTAGATAAGAACGTAAGGTGACCTTTGGTGCGCTTTTAGCCATTGGATTCACAATCCATCCTTTCCCGCTTTCACCGAACCATTGGAAAAAGGTCCGATATACACCTGAATAGAGAGGATTCGGATCCCGAAGCCGGTCTAAGTTGGTAACGATGACCTCAATGCCATTTTTCTTCATCGTTTCCAATGCCTCTAACTGGTAGGCATTATAGGAAGTATTCACTTCATCAGTAATGAATATAACCTGGAGGTCAGGTTTCTTTTTCTTCTGTTCAACCAGTTTATCCTTCAGATTCTCGGTTAACTTTGGAAAGTTTATCTTTTCATCATAAAAAGCATTAAACAAAAACATATCGATTACGACAAAAGAATCCGCGTCCTCTATGGCTTGATATATGGTTTGGAAAATTCGCTGCTCATGTTGCAGATTCCCTTGCTCATCGTGATAGGAAAGGTCATAAATGAAATCCATATCCTCGACATGATGAACCTTCCCTTCATAAGAAATGCCATCAGGGAGAGGCTTGTAGCTGTTATAGTTGATTACGGCTGTAATGACGATCACAATGCTGACAAGCAGATAAAATCGTTTTCTTTTGTACCATTTTTTCATAGGGAATCCTCCAACATGAATAAATTGATTGCTAACTATCTAATTTCCCACTTTAGGGGTATATAGAAACATAAATCGTAATCTATGGAAAAAGGTAAGGCGATTAAGTTTGATATAATATAGTTTCAAAAAGTGGAAAGGGGCTGTGGCAAATGGAAAATCAATTATTAACAAATGATTGGTGGCCTCTATTGGAAGAGGAATTCAAAAAAACATATTACAAGGAGCTAAGGGGATTTATAAAGCAGGAGTACAGTCAGCAAGTCATTCACCCGGATAAGGATGATATTTTCAATGCGTTTCACTATACTTCTTATAAGGACGTAAAGGTTGTCATCCTTGGACAGGACCCTTATCATGGACCGGATCAAGCACATGGCCTTAGTTTTTCAGTTAAGCCGGAGGTTCGCATCCCACCTTCTTTAAGGAATATCTTTAAAGAGTTACACACTGATCTAGGACATGAAGTTCCTGATAATGGTTACCTTGTTGAATGGGCGGACAAGGGGGTGCTGCTATTGAATACCATCTTGACTGTCCGCGAGGGAGAGGCTCACTCACACCGCGGAAAAGGGTGGGAAACCTTTACGAATCAAGTTATTCGCCTATTGAATGACCGTCCGAAACCGGTTGTATTCATCCTGTGGGGGAAACCTGCCCAAACTAAAATCCCCTTGATTGATGAAACCCGTCATAAAATCATTAAGTCCGTCCATCCGAGTCCGTTGTCGGCCTCCCGTGGTTTCTTTGGCAGCAAACCTTTTTCCAAAACAAATCAATTGCTGATGGAAATGGGGGAATCTCCAATTGATTGGAAAATCTCGAAGCGATGATTGGGGCGAGAAAACGGAACGGGTTAATTGCATGGCGTGCAGTCATTTCTATATAACTTGGGATCCCAATTTTCCAAAGGGCTGCCGTGCTTTTCAATTCAAAACACCAAACCTGCCCTCCCTTGATGTCGTTCGTTCTTCAGGACAGCCATGCTTGAAATTTCAATCCAAGCCAATTAAAAAGTAGGGAATATGCAAGGTGTTTTCTTCTCTGATTTTTGCTATGCTAGTTATGAAAGTTTTGACCTGTATATAGACGAGGTGGTAAAGTTGGATATTTCATCAAGACAAATGTTAAATAAAATCGAAGAGCTTGTTTTGAAAGCGAAACAGGCAAATTCAGAGGATAAGGTACAGGGGTATGTAATCGCCATTAAATCCCTTTGCGAGGTAATGGTAGATGAAAAAGCTGGGAACATCAGCATTCCAAATCCTAACCCAATCACATTGACCCAACCCGTTATGTCGGCTACATCGAATGTAGAACCGGTTAAAATGGATGAGGCAAATGGGGAGTCCTTGTTCGATTTTTAAATTAGGGAAGGGAAGGCGAAATAATAGTGAAACTGTTCATCATTTTAGGTGCATTGAATGCGTTTATTGCTGTAGCACTAGGTGCATTCGGTGCACATGGGCTGGAAGGGAAGATTCCTGATAAATATTTAGAAATATGGAAAACGGCAGTTCAATATCAAATGTTCCATGCTGTGGGTTTATTAGTGCTCGGTTTATTGGCTGGGAAGATTTCAAGTCCGCTAATCAACTGGTCCGGCTGGCTTATGCTAATAGGAATCATCCTGTTTTCCGGAAGCCTATTCGTTCTAAGCGTTACGCAAATCAAAGTCCTGGGGGCCATCACTCCACTTGGCGGTGTCTCATTCTTGGTTGCTTGGGTCCTAATGGCCATTGCTGCATATAAATACTTGTAATGAAGGCAGCTGACCTTCTTAGGTCAGCCTTTTAAGATTCCATTTTGGAAAAAAGGTCATCCCAATAAAGAAGAGCCTCAGAATCAAATAGATTCTGAGGCTCTTCTTTATAGAATTTTCTTCACCTTGGCGAATAGGTGGCAAGCCCAGCGCCTCCAAATGGATACTCATATTCGATTTCTTCATCGAAGGTTATATAATCTAAGTATACCATCGGGATTAAGAATCGTTTTCCTGTTTGAGGGTCGCTAATGATCAAATGATCGCGCCCTGCAGCCTCGATGATTCCTTTGAAGATCTTTGCATTCCATTCCTTGTTGTTTTCAAACGTGGTATAAACAGTGACTAATTTCCCTTTATTCAAACGCAATATGTTCTCGATGTACGATGCTTCGACTGGAAGCATGCCAGGTACCTGTGGTCCGGAAGTGGCTGGATTCATCGGCATGGGCACTTGTTGTGGAGTACCTGCCTTAGTGGGCAGTTGTGGCTGGTATGATGGCTGTTGGTATGCTTGTTGCTGGTAAGGAGCCTGCTGCTGCCGCGGGTCAGACTCATTGTTTTCATATGGGTAATAGGGGCTTCCGCCGTACGGGTAATTACCATATGGGTTATTTTGTGACATTGCATTCCCTCCTAAAAGGTTTATTGGATTTTGTGGAATTTGGACAATCCGAGAATGTGGACTGGGAGAAACAGTGCGATTTATAGCGACCGGTAGTATTGTATTTGTTTACGGCTGTTCTGGACAATCCCCGGGTGGCTTAAAAAACCACAATGAATTTTAAGTGATACTTAACGGTTGCGTTCATGATTCAAGTCATATCCTCTTGTCGGCTAATGAATAGAAGTAACGTTCCTTCACCTCGCTGGAGTCAGGAATTGCCTTGGTCAATTTTCCTGATGCTGAATGGACTGTAAAAAAAATAAATTCATCACTATTGAAAATGTATGGGATGTGCATTGGATTTATTCCATAGCCGGGGAAAAATAAAAGGGAGGGGACGCAAAAAGAAAAAAAGCTTCCGGAGACCGGAAGCCCATCGCCTTATACGTATAAGAAAGAAGTAACGTTTTCTTCAGGCAGGATATTGCCTACAAAGAAAGAACCAAATGCAGCGTAACGTGCACTCACTTCATCAAAACGCATTTCATAGATCAATTTTTTAAATTGAAGGACATCATCTGCGAATAGTGTAACGCCCCATTCATAATCGTCAAAACCGACAGAACCGGAAATGATCTGTTTTACTTTGCCGGCATAACTGCGGCCAATCAAGCCGTGTGAACGCATTAAGCCTTTGCGTTCTTCCATGGAAAGCATATACCAATTG
Organism: Peribacillus sp. YIM B13481; assembly: GCF_042787985.1. Classification (NCBI taxonomy): domain Bacteria; kingdom Bacillati; phylum Bacillota; class Bacilli; order Caryophanales; family Bacillaceae; genus Peribacillus; species Peribacillus sp. YIM B13481. The sequence continues at coordinate 30,863 of NZ_JBHZPE010000008.1, read as the reverse complement.
TCATCTCCATCACGACGCTTGTCCATCGGATAGAAGCATACATGTTTCGCTTTTGGAAGTATCGGATAGAGTCTAGAACGAACATGAGGGTTCTGATAAGGGTCCTCACCATCTCCACCTGCTAAGTAATTGCTTAATTCCACGACGGAAACGTATGAATAAGCGGGAATTGTATATTCGGCTAGCTTCGTTTTGTTGAATTCGTTTTCAATTGCATTCAATTCTTCCATGGTCGGGCGGGCAAACATAAGCATGAAGTCCGCTTTCTGACCAACGATGGAATATAGGGCATGGCTGCCTTCATTGTCACTTTGTGTCATATTCCATTTATCCAGTAAACCTTGGAATTCTGAAATAGCTAATTGGCGTTCGTCACTTGATAACGTTTTCCAAGAAGTCCAGTCGATCAAACGGAAATCATGTAAACAATACCAGCCGTCCAGTGTTTGTGCTGCTTCACTCATTTCGATTCACTCCTAAGTCTTTTAATAACTTTAAATATACCATAGTTTCAGTATAAGGAAATTTATATCAACCCGCAAACACCATCACTGTTTTTCGGTGTTCAAACAATTTTCAAATTTGCGGATTGGGAGGGACCAAAGTGGCTGGAATTTACCTGGCTGCTAGAGTATTCTTAAAAGAAGACGACTAGAAGTTTACCGAATGGTTAAATATAGGGAAAACAGGGGAAACGTATCTGAATAGGAGGATGAGCCAGTGAGTGATTTATTTGAAATATTGGAATCGAAGGTTATGGGGCATAATTTAAAGATCGTTTTTCCAGAAGGATTGGATGAACGGATTTTGGGAGCGGCAGGCAGGCTTGCCAAAGCGAAACTAGTGACACCAGTATTGATCGGGGATATCGGGTTGATTCAAGAGAAGGCGAAAGATTTAAAAATCTCCCTTGATGCAATCGAAATATATGATCCGAAGAATTATATCATGATGGATGAAATGGTTGAAGCGTTCGTGAAGGTCCGTGACGGTAAAGCTACTGATGTACAAGCACGGGAAATCTTAAAGGATGAGAACTATTTTGGAACCATGCTCGTCCAAATGAAACTGGCACATGGAATGGTGAGTGGTGCAACGCATTCGACTGCCGATACGGTACGTCCTGCCCTAAGGATCATCAAAACAAAGCCAGGCGTCAATAAAACATCGGGCGTATTCATCATGGTCCGGAACGAAGAAAAATATGTGTTCGCGGATTGTGCGATTAATATAAACCCTAATTCTCAGGACCTGGCTGAAATTGCTATAGAAAGTGCGAAGACTGCACTAATGTTCGATATCGAACCGCGTGTGGCGATGCTGAGCTTTTCTACGAAAGGGTCGGCAATATCCCCCGAGACCCTAAAAGTCGCAGATGCTGTCGAATTAGCAAAAGAAATGGATGCTCAAATCATTCTGGATGGGGAATTTCAGTTTGACGCGGCATTCGTTCCTTCGGTAGCAAGAAAGAAAGCACCGGATTCTCTTATTCAGGGGGATGCGAATGTTTTTATTTTCCCAAGTCTCGAAGCAGGGAATATTAGCTATAAGATGGTACAGCGCTTGGGTGGCTTCGAAGCGGTCGGTCCGATCCTTCAGGGGCTGAACCGTCCTGTAAATGACCTTTCGAGGGGATGCAGTGAAGAGGATGTATATAAACTGGCTGTCATTACAGCGGTACAAGGGTTTGTGGCGCAGTATCAATAGGCAGCATGAGGATTAAATGTAGAGGGAGATTCATATGAGTGAAACAGATTCATTATTAATGCAGCAAGAGTGGCGGGTTATTGATCAATCTTCCGTTGGACCTCAGTTTCCTGCTCTGGAGTCCTTTGCGATGGATGATACATTTTGCACTTCCGTAGGTTCAGGTAAATCAGCGGCAGTGGCCAGAGCGTGGGTACACCATCAAACCATCGTAATGGGTATACAGGATACGAAGCTGCCTTTTCTTAAAAAGGGTTTGGAACATTTAGAAGAGCAGGATTATCAGGCCATCGTACGGAATTCTGGGGGGCTGGCAGTCGTGTTGGATGAAGGGGTCCTTAACTTTTCGCTCATCTTTCCTGAAAACGATCAGAAAATTGAAATCAATCGTGGATATGATGCAATGTGGGAGCTTGTCCAATTGATGTTTTCCGATTTCCAAGTAAATATGGAGGCAAGGGAAATCGTCGGCTCATATTGTCCTGGAAGTTATGATTTAAGTATAAATGGGCAAAAGTTTGCCGGTATATCCCAACGCAGGATTCGCAATGGCGTAGCTGTTCAAATCTATTTATGTGTCAATGGAAGCGGGGCTGAACGTGCAAGTCTCGTGAAGGGTTTTTATGATGCAGCTAAAGGAAATTCAGAAACGAAATTCGCCTATCCTGATATCGACCCTTCGGTTATGGCGTCCCTTTCAGAATTGTTGGGGGTGCAATTGAGCGTTCAGGACGTGATGCTCAGATTCCTTCATGTATTGAAGGCACATAGCGGAAGGATATTCTCTGACACTCTTTCTGTTGAAGAATGGCCGTTGTATGAGGCATATTTGAAAAGAGTGGTAGAACGCAACGATAAGGTATTCGATTCATTAAATGATTGATTTGCAAAAAGCCGTTCCAGTAAGTCAGGAACGGCTTTTTGCATTTAATACGACTTTAGCATTCACTGAAACTGTGAAGGGGAATGTATGATAGGTAGCAGAGATATAATCAACGAGCGTTTTTAGACGATTTTATTCCTTTTTCTTGGAACCATGAAAAAAAGAGCCTTGTTTAGGCTCCTTCTTTCGGATGAACTTTGGTGATTCGGCCATTAGCATGTGGTTGATCTATGTAACTGAACCCCACATTATCTTATTACTCAGCCATTTTTTCCAAATTGCCATTCCGGTCCATCTTGAACTTAGTTGCCGGACGTTCCTCTTCCTCTAACAAGACCAGCTTTCTTGCCCGATTCATGATATTCATCAAAGTTTCATAATCTTCCTGCATCAAGCCGCTGTTTTGTTCAAGGTGGCTGATTTTATTCTCCAAATCTTCGTTTCGCTTTTTCAGCCCTTTGATTTCAAGCTTCAATCTTTCATTTTCGGTTTTTAATACTTCGGCTTGAAGCATACGGCCGTTCATAGATTCCAAATAGGCGATGACGGTATCAAGGTTCATGGCCTTTTCCAATGCCACAGGAGTGTGCTGTGGTTTAGGGGGGAGTGCTTCAGCCACAACGAATTCTTCTGCTGCTTCATAATTGGTAGTATCGACTTCGGATTCCAACTCTAGTTCCACTTCTTGTTCATGAGGAACCATTATGTCAGAAATCGTAGGGGACGGCGGAGTATAAAGAAGCCGTTTTTTCCCTCCTTGATCTTTTCCAAGAATCCTTTGCCGCTGCTTACGCTGTTTCTTGGCAAGGGATAGCGCTTTGTCATAATTATGGCGGACAACAGCATTCCAGCGGAATCCGCATGCGGCAGAGGTGCGATTCAACTTATCCCCTACCTCTTCAAAAGCATTCAGCTGAGTGCTGCCTTCCCGCACATGGCGCAATACCGTTTCTGCCAAAAGCAAATCATCTTCTTCTGTCCAGGCATCTTGACGAACCTTCATTTCTACATACTCCCTTTCTGGTAACTTTTAAAATAAACAACTATATAAAATTTCGTGTAGCAGGATTAATGGAGTGCTCTACTAGCATTTTGGACAAAATCTGGATTTTTTATACAAAAAGGTTAAAAGGATACTAGTTTTTTGATGAATTACATCATTTGCTAGCGGCGGCCCCTTCTTTTTCACATCATCCAGCCCTCTTGATATTCATAAGTAGAAACGGTAAAATACCCTTTAGTTATATAAATGGAATGAAACATAGTTTGTCATGGAAAGGATGGTGACCGGAGGATGTCCAATGAATTCAGAGTGTGCGATGACTGCTTGGCGGTAAACATTAAAACATTAATCCCCCGTCTTGAAAAGCTTGATCCCGACGCGAAAATCGAAGTGGGCTGTCAATCCTATTGCGGTCCTGGCAGAAAGAAGTCTTTTGCCTTTGTCAATAACCGTCCAGTTGCTGCACCGACAGAAGACGAGTTACTAGATAAAATCAATAAAAAACTAAAGTAGGATCCATGATATATAGGTAGAGTGGATTATTTGCTTTTGATAAATGGAACAAGTAATCATCACCCAGATTCAACACACTGCGGTGATTTTTTATTTCCTTATTTTCGAAACAAAACCAGACTGAAACTTCCGTTTTCTTACAAAATGACCCCTCTTACTAGCAAGGTGGAAGTTAGGTTTTTTTGTCAAAACACGCTATAATGTGTGCATCGAGATTATGAAAAAGAGGGTAGTTCATGGAATATTCCGCCGAAAAATTACAAGAAGAAAAAGTATTCAAGGACCCTGTGCACCGATATATACATGTTCGTGACCGGGTTATATGGGATTTAATAGGGACGAAGGAATTCCAGCGGCTTCGAAGGATCAAACAGCTGGGAACGACTTATTTAACCTTTCATGGTGCGGAACATAGCCGGCTTAGCCATTCGCTTGGAGTATATGAGATTGTTCGGAGAATCGTGGATGATGTTTTTGAGGGAAGACCGGAATGGAAACCTGAGGAACGGTTACTATCTTTGTGCGCAGCCCTTCTGCATGATTTAGGTCATGGTCCTTTCTCTCATTCTTTTGAAAAGGTGTTTGACCTGGATCATGAGCAATTCACGCAGCAGATAATCCTCGGCGATACGGAAGTGAATAAGATCCTCCTTAGAGTTGGGCGTGATTTTCCTAAAAAAGTGGCAGAAGTCATTGCGAAAACCTATAAAGGCAAATTAGTAGTCAGCCTGATTTCAAGTCAGATCGATGCTGATAGAATGGATTATTTACAGCGTGATGCCTACTTCACTGGCGTGAGTTATGGACATTTCGATATGGAAAGGCTTTTGCGTGTAATGAGGCCAAGGGAAGAACATGCCGTCATCAAACAAAGCGGGATGCATGCGGTTGAGGATTATATCATGAGTCGCTACCAAATGTATTGGCAGGTTTATTTCCATCCAGTTACGAGAAGTGCGGAGGTCATACTTACCAAGATCCTACATAGAGCGAAACATTTATATGAATCCGGTTATGAGTTTGCCCAAGAACCGAACCATTTTTATTCATTGTTCAAGGGAGAAGTGACTTTAACGGACTATTTGAAAATGGATGAAGCGGTGATGCTCTATTATTTCGAAGCATGGGAAGAGGAAAACGATGCGATTTTAAAAGATTTATGCACTCGCTTCGTTAACCGTAAACTATTTAAATATGTGGAATTCCATCCATCGAACAGTCAGATGAACAGGTTGATGGAATTAAGGACGCTTTTCAAGAAGGCAGGCATCGATCCGGATTATTATCTTGTCGTCGATTCTTCATCAGATCTGCCGTATGATTTTTACCGGCCAGGTGAGGAAGAGGAGAGGCTGCCGATTCACTTGCTGAAAAATAATGGCGAAATTCGTGAATTATCACGTGAATCCGAAATTGTCGATGCAATTTCAGGGAAAAGAAGAACGGATCATAAGTTGTACTATCCAGCAGATTTATTGCGTGATGAATCTACGAAGAAAAATATAAAAAAACAAATTCGTAAGCTTTTGGAGCTATCGGATTAAAGTGGTACATTTTTGGTGAGGAGTGACGAGCCTTGTTTAAGGATCATGCAAACATTATCAATGCAATTTCTACTGCCGGTGAAATCTCGGGTCGGAAAAAATTACAAAAAATCGTTTATATCGCGAAGAAGCTGTCCTTCCCATTTCATGAAAAGTTTCAGTTTCACTTTTATGGACCGTATTCGGAGGAGTTGACCTTACGGATTGAAGAGCTCTGCGAAATGGGTTATTTGAATGAAGTAAGGGAAAAAAAAGCAGGCTATTATCAATATTGTTATTCGATAACGGATGCCGGCCAGGATTTCCTATCCATACAGGAAGTGGAGATGCCGGCACTTGAGGCATGCTTACTCGATATGAACGAACAGAATGCCCGGTTTTTGGAGCTGGTTTCTACGGTGTTATACTTTGACACGCTAGAAAAAGAGGAAGTCACCGAGAAAATTTTCACGCTGAAAAGCAAACAAAAATATACGCTTGAAGAAATTGATGAGGCATATGAATATATTGAGCAGTTAAAAACAAAAGCTAAGCCGAATTGATGGCTTAGCTTTTACCATTATGTAAATCTTATTGATCGCTTTTACGGACACCGGCTACTGCTAAATGATTTTTTGACATTTCTTCAATGAAAATCGTCACGGCTTCAGCTGGTGCTCCAGTTGTTTCCGTAACGGCTGCCGTCACCTTTTCAACTAAAGCCTTTTTTTGTTCGTCTGTACGGCCTTCAAGCATTTTGACTGTTACATATGGCATCTCTCATTCCCCCCTTCCTCTCTTATCTTGTAGTGTTTCACAATGGAAAAGTAATTGCAAGATGTGGAAGTCAGAGTTTTTTCACTTCTTGCTCTTTTGATGTATACTAACGGTAATAAATATTGGGGGAGAAGCTATTGGACCAAATAGAAAGATTTTTAGCTTATAGGTTGGAAGACCTTCCATATGTCATTGTGTCACTGTTAATCGCCTTTACGGTTCATGAATTTTCACATGCTTATGTAGCCTATAAGTTCGGTGATCCGACAGCTAAAAATGAAGGAAGAGTCACATTGAATCCGATTTCTCATTTGGATCCGATCGGAACATTGTTGATATTAATAGCTGGATTTGGTTGGGCTAGGCCTGTACCGGTTAATCGTTTTCATTTCAAGAATCCAAAATTGGCAGGAGTGCTCGTCTCTTTTGCCGGCCCGTTCAGTAATTTGCTTGTTGCAATTTTAGGGTATTTAATTTTTTACGGATTACTGGCGGCAGGCGTTGGACCTGATTTACCGTTTTTCATTCAGCCATTCTTCGAGATGCTCATCAACTTAAATATCCTTTTGTTTGTATTTAATCTGATACCGCTGCCGCCGCTCGATGGTTATAGGATCGTACAGGATCTTGTTTCAGCTGATTTGCGGGCAAAAATGACCCAGTATGAACAATATGGCTCCCTGATTTTTTTGATTCTGATCATCACACCGCTAAGCCGTTATACAATTAGCCCGATTTTGAACAATGTTGTGCCATTGGTAGGCGGCGCCTTGAATCAGTTCTTTACACTTTTGCTTTTTTAAATTATATGGAATGACAAACGATAAAGGGGGATACAAACATGGAAGAACAACCAAAGAAAAAGGTAGGCTTCAATATTATAAAAAACGACCCTACAGAAGGTCATGGCGGATATGGAGCAGGGGTTTTGACGCTCGATAATATCTCTCCGGTCATCATCGATGTGGATGCAGGTGAAGCCGAGGTCGATATCGGCGCGATGCATGCAAGGAGTGCAGTGGAAAAAGGGATCAAGTTTTTAAAGACTAAAGAGGAGGTCCCGAATGCCAAACCTTACTGGCTTGTTTGGGTGACCATTGAAGCCACTCAAAATGGTCCGCACTATGCAGGTGTGACAGCGTGTGAAATGATGGTCGACCGGTCAATTAGACGCGGTTACAAATCCCTTCCGGAGCATGTTAACCGGATGGATAAATCGCTTAAACGGCATATCATCGTCGAGGACATGGACGATAAATCAAAACGTATACTTGCAGACTTCCTGAAAAACCATGATGCAGGAATGTGGGAGCGCTCTTCAGCAAAGCTCAAGGAGTCATTGACGGTTTGAATTTGATTTAATGGATGAAATGTTAAGTTTAGTGAAAAATGCACTTGTAGGAAACGGATAAAATCAGTAAACTTAAAGACAGCAGTTTAGACACTGTGGAACTAGGACAGAAAAACCCCGAAGCCGCTACCGGCTTCGGGGTTTTTCGTTATCCCCATGGTTTTAAGACTTTTTTATACCACGGGGACTTTTTTTGCTCTCCTTCTTTTGGGGCATGTTTCGGACCCTTACCCTTAAAGTGCTCGGCACAGTATTCGACAGGTTCAGTTCCTTTAACATAATAAGTCAGTCTTGAGACAGGACAATCCTTTGTTGCCAATTTTCCGCTTGCGGGATTCACGTTTACCCCGATTACGTTTTTCGTTTCCTTAAACGATTTTGCCGGTTTCCCCTGTAGGCCCTTTTCCATATAGGAAGCCCAGATTTTCTTAGCATAGCTTTTTTCAGCGGGGATCTCGATCTTTTTCCCTTGATCATACCCAGTCCATACTCCAGCTACAAGCTCCGGTGTGTAACCGATCATCCAACTATCCGTCGGGGTGGAACCTGATTTGCCGGCATATGGGCGGGTCAGCTGGGAGTTGATGGTGCTGCCAGTCACTTTCGTATAGCCATTTAAGGTTTCATCGAAAACCCCTGTAAGCATTTGAGTCATGACAAATGCCTTATCCTCATCCAAAATCTGTTCTGGTTTCTTATTTTCATCAAAAATCACTTCACCTTTTTGATTTTCAACCTTTTTGATAAACACGGGTTCAACTTTCTTGCCACCGTTAGCCAGAATGCTGTATGCGTTCACCATTTCAATCGCCCTTACACCTGACGTACCGAGTGCCAAGGACGGAACTGCATCCATTTTCGCCGTGATGCCGAAACGATGCGCCGTATCGACCAATGTCTGTTCCCCAAGGAACAAGTGCGTTTTTACGGCGAAGATATTATCGGAAAGAGCTATGGCCTGGGCCATCGTGATTTCGCCTTCCGCATATTGATGGTTGTAATTATGCGGTGTGTAAGATGAGTGACCATCATCGAAAGAAAATGTAGTGGTCTCGCTTTTTAAGGTGGTAGACGGTGTGAAACCGTTCTCCAGCGCTGAATAGTATAGCAATGGCTTAATGGTGGAACCGGGCTGGCGAACGGCCTGCGTAGCTCGGTTGAATGGCGACTCCGCGTAATCTTTACCGCCGACCAGTGCACGGACCTCCCCGGTGTCCGGATCCATTGCCACTATCGAGGCTTGGATCCCTGAAGACTTGGGTATGATATTGGAGAGAACTTTTTCGGCAGCATCCTGCTGGGTTTCATCCAGTGTTGTATAGACCTTAAGCCCGCCCAGCTCGATCATCCGGTCATCTAAATGAAGCTGTGATTTTAAAGCCTGCTTGACTGCATCCTGGAAATAGGGAGCGGTTTTATTTGTAACCGTTCCGTGCTCACCCTTTAATGCAAGGGATGTTCGCAACGCTTCTGCGATATTTTGTTCTGAAATGTAGTTTTTGTTTTTCATGGCTTGAAGGACAACTCTCTGCCTTGATTTCGCTTTTTCAAAATTATCCAATGGAGAATAATTTGACGGCCCTTTTGGTATTCCTGCCAGCATGCTCGCTTCAGGAAGGGTCAAATCCTTGGCATCCTTGCCAAAGTAATATTGACTTGCAGCTTGGGCCCCATATGCACCATGGCCATAGTAAATCGTATTTAAATAACCTTCTAGAATATCCTTTTTTGAGTAATTCATTTCTAAACGTACCGTATAAAAGGCTTCATTAAATTTACGCGACCACGTTTTGTCATGACCAAGAAACAGGTTCCTGGCATACTGCTGGGTAATGGTGCTTGCGCCCTGGACTTTGGACATTGCCTTAATATCCGCAAGGATGGCACCGCCGATCCGTTTTATATCAAATCCATTATGAGTGTAAAATTGACGGTCCTCAACAGCGACAGTCGCTTTGATGAGCTGTGGTGAAATCGAACCCAGCCCGGCCCAATAACGTTTCTGGCCATTATCGGTTTCGCCGATCACATTTCCATTATCACTATAGTAAAGAGTGGACTGCGGCACGACCAAAGGAGGCGGACCTAATATTTTTGCATAAATCAGTAAAGAGAGAAGCAATACAAAGAGTATCGTGAGCCCGATTGTGGCAAGGATAATGAAGGCCCGTACATATTTAGTTGTCCTTTTGAATCGTTCGCTTGGAATCAATTCCATTGCTTTCACCTCTCTTATCAGAAAAGAATCTATTATCTATTACTATTATGGAAAAAAAAGAAATTTTTAAACATAAGAACTGCATTTATGAAATTTATCTTGCAATTCTGCTAGATTCGTCTATAATTTTTCTAGCTAATGACTATAACGATTTTGGGGAACCTATTAGGTGACTGACAATATGAAATGGAAAAGGAGCGTTAATAAATGAGCATTTGGTTTACTGAAAAACAAACAGAGAATTTTGGTATTACGATGAAAGTGAATCGTACTTTACATACGGAGCAAACTGAGTTTCAAAAGCTGGATATGATTGAAACGGAAGAGTGGGGCAATATGCTATTGTTGGATGACATGGTAATGACTTCACAGCGCGATGAATTCGTTTACCATGAGATGGTAGCCCATGTTCCTTTATTTACTCATCCTAATCCAGAAAACGTTTTGGTTGTAGGAGGAGGGGACGGAGGAGTTATCCGTGAAATCCTTAAACACCCAAGCGTAAAAAAAGCTACATTGGTTGATATCGATGGGAAAGTTATCGAATACTCAAAGATATTCTTGCCTGAAATAGCAGGCATGCTTGAAGATCCGCGTGTAGACGTACAAGTGGGGGATGGCTTCATGCACATCGCCAAAAGTGAAAATGAATATGACGTGATCATGGTCGACTCGACTGAACCTGTTGGACCTGCTGTCAATTTATTCACTAAAGGTTTTTATGCCGGGATTTCCAAAGCTTTGAAAGAAGATGGGATTTTTGTGGCACAATCAGATAATCCTTGGTTTAAGGCAGACTTAATTCGTGATGTACAACGTGATGTGAAAGAAATATTCCCAATCACTAGCCTTTATTTAGCGAATATCCCGACGTATCCAAGCGGCCTTTGGGCGTTCACCATCGGATCAAAAAAATATAATCCATTAGAAGTGACAGAAGACCGTTTCCATGAAATCGAAACGAAATATTATACAAAAGAACTTCATAAAGCAGCTTTCGTCCTGCCTAAATTCGTTCAAGACTTAGTGAAATAAGGGGGGCATGACAATGAAATTCGATGAAGCCTATTCAGGCAATGTATTCATTAAAAGCCATCCCGTTTTTGAGGAATCTGAAGCTGTGCTATACGGTATGCCGATGGACTGGACGGTAAGTTTCCGTCCGGGCTCTCGCTTTGGCCCTACCCGGATTCGTGAAGTTTCGATTGGTTTGGAAGAGTACAGCCCGTATTTAGATCGTGAATTAGAGGAAGTTAAATTCTTTGATGCAGGGGATATTCCATTACCATTCGGTAATCCGCAGCGCAGCATCGATATGATTGAAAAATTTGTCGACAGCGTGTTGGATGCAGGTAAGTTCCCAATGGGGATGGGAGGGGAACACCTTGTCACATGGCCTGTCATTAAAGCCATGTACAAAAAGTATCCCGATATGGCCATCATCCATATGGATGCCCATACAGACTTACGTGAGGACTATGAGGGCGAGCCGCTTTCCCATGCGTCCATCATCCGTAAATCTGCGGAACTTATCGGTCCGAAAAATGTATACTCTTTCGGCATTCGTTCCGGTTTGAAGGAAGAATTCCAATGGGCAAAAGAAAACGGCATGCACATCTCTAAATTTGAAGTTCTTGAACCTCTGAAAGAAGTACTGCCGCAGTTGGCAGGTCGTCCTGTATATGTGACAATCGACATCGATGTTCTAGATCCTGCACATGCGCCAGGAACAGGCACCGTAGATTGTGGGGGCATCACTTCAAAAGAGCTTTTAGCTTCGATTCATGAGATAGCCCGTTCTGAAATTAATGTAGTCGGCTGCGATTTAGTTGAAGTGGCACCGATTTATGATCCATCCGAGCAAACGGCGAACACGGCGAGCAAGCTGATTCGCGAAATGCTTTTAGGTTGGGTACAAAAAGGTTAATGGATGGAAGACTTGACTGTTCCTGTTTTTTAGCGGGGATGGTCTTTTTTTCATCCAATCCGGAAAAGAATTTTACACCTGATGGACTCTTTTTTTATAATTCCACCCCAATGAGTCATTCTTGCGTTAAAATCAAATGAATTGCTACAATATGATTTCGCAGGTTTATCCTCACTTTATTGGATTTACACTTTATTTTCCCGCTCCAAGTTGAAACTTCCTTGAAGAATATTTATACTTATAAAGTTAAGAACGACATGATGAAGGAAGTGTAGCTTTGACTCTTCATGATATAGATAAGCATACTATTAAAGTGACTTTACAAACAAAAATCAAGCACGGCTCAGAAACGGAAACGTATGAGCTGGTCACTTTTGGTACAAAAATGTATAAAGGTTCAGACTTATATTTGCAATATAAAGAGGAAAATGAAGCCGGTCAAACACAAACGACCATCAAGCACAAAACGGATGAAACGATCCTGCTTAGAAATGGTGCCATTAAAATGAGGCAGCTTTTCCGCTTGCAGGAAGCGACAAATGGACATTATGAAAGTATATACGGCAGGTTAGGGTTACGGACGACCGCGAAAAAAATTCATCATCAATGGGATGAGCAGTCCAAACAAGGGAAACTTGTCCTTAAATATACGTTACATATGCAGGGAAGCGAACCCGGTCAATATGAGATGACGATTTCCTATAAGGAGGAAGCATAGCACATGAATATAGTAAAAGAGGTACAGGAAAAACTGAAAGAAGAAATTAAAGCGGCAGTCATTAAAGCTGGTTTAGCAACGGAAGAGCAGATTCCAAACGTTGTATTGGAACTTCCAAGAGATAAAACACACGGAGATTATTCCACGAATATGGCCATGCAATTAACGAAGATTGCAAAGAAAGCACCAAAAATGATAGCGGAAGCAATCATCGAAAACTTTGACAATTCAAAAGCATCCATCGAAAAAATTGAAATTGCTGGTCCAGGATTCATAAATTTCTACATGAATAATTCTTATTTGACAGAATTGATTCCAGTCATTTTGAAAGTGGATGGAGCATATGGGGAAAGTGACTTTGGAAAAGGCGAAAAAATCCAAGTGGAGTTCGTTTCAGCGAATCCGACCGGTGATCTCCATCTCGGCCATGCCCGCGGTGCAGCAGTGGGTGATACGTTATGTAATATCCTGTCTAAAGCAGGTTATGATGTTTCACGTGAATATTACATCAATGATGCAGGAAACCAAATCAATAATTTGGCCTTTTCCATCGAAGCACGTTATTTCCAAGCACTTGGCCTCGAAAAGGATATGCCTGAGGGTGGTTATCATGGCGAAGATATCATTGGCATCGGTAAAACGCTTGCCAGTGAATATGGGGATAAATATGTAAATGCAGATGAAAAAGAGCGTTTTGAATTTTTCCGAGAGTACGGCTTGAAATATGAAATGGAAAAACTGAAAACAGACTTGGGGAATTTCCGTGTCGGATTTGATGTATGGTACTCCGAAACTTCCCTATATCAAGACGGTAAGATTGATGAAGCACTCAAAGTGTTGAGGGAAAGAGGCCATGTCTACGAGGAAGATGGGGCTACATGGTTCCGCTCTACAGAATTAGGCGATGATAAAGACCGCGTGCTTATTAAACAGGATGGGTCCTACACATATCTGACACCGGATATTGCCTATCACCGTAATAAACTGGAGCGCGGCTTTGAAACGTTGATCAATATCTGGGGTGCGGACCACCACGGCTATATACCGCGTATGAAAGCAGCGATCGAAGCATTAGGGTACAAACGCGAGCAGCTTGAAGTAGAAATCATCCAGCTTGTTCACCTTTATAAAGACGGCGAGAAAATGAAGATGAGTAAGCGTACCGGTAAAGCCGTCACGATGCGTGATCTTATTGATGAAGTGGGTCTGGATGCAACACGTTATTTCTTTGCAATGAGAAGTGCGGATACTCATATGGACTTCGATTTGGATCTTGCGGTATCACAATCCAATGATAATCCGGTTTATTATGCGCAATATGCTCACGCCCGTATTTCCAGCATTTTACGCCAAGGTGTGGAACAAGGGATCAGCTATGAAGGGGTCACTGATTTCTCGGCCCTTTCTACTGAAAAAGAAGTGGAGCTTCTGAAGAAATTAGGTGAGTTCCCGCAGGCAATAGCGGAAGCTGCCGAAAAACGTATGCCTCACCGCATGACGAATTATATATTCGACTTGGCTTCTACATTCCACAGTTTTTACAATGCCGATAAGGTTTTGGATGTTGAAAAGATGGAAAGAAGTAAGGCACGTCTAGGACTGGTCAAATCCGTCCAAATTACTTTAAAGAATGCATTAGCTATAATCGGGGTTTCGGCGCCGGAAAAAATGTAAAGGAAAAAGCGTCTGTTTCTAACGAAACAGACGCTTTTTTTAATTTGATTAACACTCGATGGCACCGCCGCATACCCTTTTTACACCACGTACCTTAGCTATATCTTCAATCAGCTGCAACATCGCCCGGTCCTTCATCTTGGCTTCAATCATGAAATCCACGTCTTGTCCAAGTCCCTTAAGCACTTTAAAAAGGGGCATGATGAATTCCAAATCGATATAATCAGCATGCGAGCGAAATTCACCTGCCGATTTCGGGGATGAAATATGAATCTTTGGTACCGCCCCTGCCTGACTCCAAGTGGTGAACACCTCGGTGAGCAGCTCGTTAAGAGGCTCAGTTGAAAGGTTTGCGAGATGGTGGTGGTAATCAAAGACAAGTGGAATGCCTTCCTTCTTACATACCCTCAGGGTTTCTGATGCTGTATAGGTTTTATCATCATTCTCCAAGGTCATTCTTTCCTTGACGTGGATAGGAAGCGATTTAAGATTGTCATGAACCCTTACTATGGCGGAATCTTTGTCACCATAGGCTCCGCCGACATGGATATTGATAAAAGAAGAGTCTGCAATGCCCATTGCATCAAGCATTTTATAATGGAACTCCATATCTTTTACGGCATTTTGAGTAATCTCGGGTTTAGGGCTGGTAAACAGCGTAAACTGATTGGGATGGAAGCTAATCCTCATCTTATGTTCAGAAACCCAATCTCCAAGCTGTTTCCACTCTCTTCTAAAAGGAGTGACGAAATCCCATTCTATTTCGGGATGCGTGGCTAAAGGAACAATTGAACTGGACATCCGGTATATTTCTATTTGGTGGGCCGTGTTATATTGAAGGACCCTTAAGGTATTTTCAATGTTCTGCCTAGTCACACTCAGCAGTTTTTCCATCCCTTTTTCCGGGCCAAGTGTGCTATATCGCTTGAAAGTAAGTGTCTTAGCTGGAGAAGCTTCCCATAAACAGGTTGCGTTGGATACAAATCCAAATCTTATTTTCATTATATTTTCTCCTTGAACAGCGGGATTTCAAAGAAAAGGAGAAAGGACGGAGGCCAGCGATTCTTTTGCTGATCGGACAACATTCATGGAGGAAAGCGCGTCACTGCTTAATGGCTTGGATTCAGCTAGGTCCACCGCCAATTCCTTTTCTGCATCTGCTATAAATGCCCGGTCAAATACCAGACAATTAATTTCACTATTTAAAAAAAGGCTGCGTTTATCAAAATTAGCCGTACCGATATCACAGATTGTATCATCAATAAGTATCACTTTAGAATGGTAGAACCCTCTTTGGAATTGCATGATTTCAGCCCCATCTTTTAATAGTACCCGGAAGTAGGGAAAGGATGCTTCTTTGACAAGGGCATGGTCTGATTTTTCAGGTACGATGACCGTTACGGAAACATTGCGTGCAAGGGCCTCCCTTAATTCTTGAAATAGAGTTTCACTGGGAATGAAGTATGGAGTCCCGATGATGATTTTATTATTGGCTTGCTGAATCATGCGTGCTAAGGACTGTTCAAGATCACTTCCATTCGTGACAAAAACCTGATGTACCTGCGACCCGGGAGTCAATGTCGGGAAATAGGCAGGTGTTCCCCTGTGATCCTCGTTTGTATCATAGAACCAATCCGAGAGGAAGACTTCCTGCAGGTCCCTTACCCCCTCCCCGGTCATTTTCAAATGATAATCCCTCCAAGGGTTGAGCTTTTCCCCTTGGTTAATATACTCCTTACCGATATTAAAGCCCCCAAGATAGCCGATTTTGCCGTCTATCACAGTAATTTTTCGGTGATTTCTTTTTTGTATTGTATAGAAAAGGAAAGGAAGTTTCGGTTTGAAGCTAAAAGAAAAATGAACCCCGCTTTTAGTTAGCCCCTGAATGGTTTTGCGGGAAATCTTTTTACTTCCAACCCAATCTACTAAAAGTCGCACTTCCACGCCCTCTTCCGCTTTTGATTGCAGTAACTTCAAAAAATCCTTGCTGAATTTATCATTTTTCACAATATAAAAAAGGATATGGATGGAATGCTGGGCTCGCTTGACTTCTTTCATAAAATCATCAAACAGGATTTTTCCTGATGTGAATATAGTCATGTCACTGTTCCGAGGCGGGTATTTAATGTTGGTTGCCTGCTTCATATAACGCTTATGCCCTAACTTAAGATCAACCCAGCACCAAGTGAAGATCAATAAAAATATAGAGGCAATCGTAGTGATAATCTTCAAAAAAAATCCCCCCTAAATGATTTCATTTAGTTTGGCTCAAATTCCCTGTTAGTAACCATTAAAAAGCGGGGAGAGGAACCTCAATTTTTTTTAGAATACAAAAGGGAAATTAACGGAATTGTCGAACTATACAATAAGGTGTAGAAAAATCAAATATGTTTTTAGAAGAAAAAAGTTGACTGAATGCTCATTCATTATATAATGGAGTTAATTAAATTTCAGAAAAATGCCAAATTTTCTATTTTATTTAAATGGCTGCCTTTTGGCATTTTACAATTTACAAAAAGGGGGAAAGACTGCATGGAAATGAATGGCTTGCTGTGGATCAACTTAACTGCATTCCTGATTGTAACCGCTTACGCCGCGGGTTTATTTATCTATTTGGTAAGGACTCGTATAGCTTATATAAAACTTGGCAAAAAAGTGGAATTCGATAACCGTGTGAAAGATCGTCTTGTGAAAATAGGGGTTTATGTATTTGGACAGAAGAAGCTCTTTAAAGATAAGAAAAGCGGAATCATACATGCCATGTTATTTTATGGTTTCATCTTAGTGCAATTTGGGGCACTGGACTTCTTCATTAAAGGCTTAAGACCGGGATGGCATTTACCGTTTGGCCCTGTTTATCCGGCCTTTACTTTCTTCCAGGAAATTGTGACGCTTACCGTTCTTGTCGCAATCCTATGGGCGGCATACCGTCGTTATGTCGAGAAGCTCGTTCGCTTGAAAAGGGATCTCAAAGCAGGATTGGTTGTCATCTTCATTACTGGAATCATGATTACCGTGTTACTGGGGAATGGAATGGGAATGATCTGGCATGAACACGATGCAACTTGGTCAGAGCCAGTCGCATCAAGCATTGCTTTCCTTTTTGGCTGGATGGGAACAGCAGCGGCAACAGTTGTTTTTTATGTAGCTTGGTGGCTGCATTTACTGATCATATTATCGTTCCTTGTTTATATCCCGCAATCTAAGCATGCCCACTTGATTGCCGGTCCGATAAATGTATTCCTCAATCGCCTGGACAATCCGGGAAAATTGAAGCCGGTTGATTTGGAAGAAGAAGTTTTCGACAAAGAAGGCAATCAATATTACGGCGCCAAATATATCGAAGACTTGACGCAATATCAAATGGTGGACCTCTATGCCTGTGTGGAGTGCGGGCGTTGTACGAATATGTGCCCTGCTACTGGTACCGGTAAAATGCTGTCACCGATGGATATCATCATCAAGATGCGTGACCATTTAACAAATACAGGCGCTGCTGTTACAACGAAGCAGCCATGGGTGCCATCTTTTGTTTTTGGGAATACGGAGGGAAATAAGATAGCTCTAGCGAGTGCCGCAAAGGGGGCGCAGGAATCAGCTGCAGCGACCGAAGCATACAGTCCGAGCCTGATTGGCGAAGTCATTACGGAAGAAGAACTTTGGGCATGTACGACTTGCCGGAACTGTGAAGATCAATGCCCGGTAATGAATGAACATGTCGACAAAATCATCGATATGCGCCGTTATCTGGTATTGACAGAGGGTAGGCTGGATCCAGATGCACAACGTGCCATGACAAATATCGAACGTCAAGGAAACCCGTGGGGGCTTAACCGTAAAGAGAGAGAAGATTGGAGAAGCCTTCGGGAAGATGTCAGCGTTCCTACCGTGAAGGAATTACAAAAGGCAGACGAGGAATTCGAATATTTATTCTGGGTAGGTTCAATGGGATCATACGATAACCGAAGCCAGAAGATTGCCCTTTCCTTTGCAAAATTATTGAATGAGGCGGGCGTCAAATTTGCAATCCTTGGAAATAAGGAGAAAAACTCAGGGGATACTCCTCGTCGATTGGGAAATGAGTTTGTTTTTCAAGAGCTTGCCATGAAGAATATAGAAGAATTCCAGAAGAATGAAATCAAGAAAATCGTAACGATCGATCCGCATGCATACAATATTTTTAAGAATGAGTATCCGGATTTTGGCTTGGAAGCTGAAGTGTATCACCATACTGAATTGTTAGCCAAACTTGTAAGTGAAGGCAGATTGGTGCCTCAGTATCCAGTGAATGAAACGATTACATTCCACGATTCCTGTTATTTGGGAAGGTACAATGAAGTATATAGCCCGCCGCGTGAAATTTTACAATCCATTGACGGTGTGAAACTTATTGAGATGGAGCGTAACCGTGAAAAAGGGATGTGCTGTGGAGCTGGAGGCGGTTTGATGTGGATGGAAGAGGAAACAGGAAACCGCATCAATGTGGCACGTACTGAACAAGCACTCGCCGTCAGTCCAACAGTGATCAGTTCCGGATGTCCTTATTGCCTGACCATGCTATCTGATGGGACGAAAGCAAAAGAAGTTGAGGAAAATGTTAAAACGTATGATGTAGCTGAACTGCTCGAAAAAGCGGTCATTGGTGAAAATAAATCGATTGCATCTTAATTTAAAACGGAATGCCTGCTTCTTCTATATGGAATGAGTCAAATGGAAGCAGGCAATTTTTAAATATTTACAAACTAAATATTTTAATTTTTGTAAAAATTATGTAAAATGATATTAAGCGCTTACAAAACGATTTTTTTTAACTTCATATTGAGCGAGCGTTCAATCAATGTTATTGAAGGGGGAAATAATGATGGCAAAAACAGTGATTATTAGTGGTGTGAGAACACCTTTTGGTAAATTTGGCGGCGGCCTCAGCAGTTTGACAGCATCTCAGCTTGGTGGAATAGCAATTAAAGAGGCACTTGATCGGGCAGGGGTTGATGGCGGGCAAGTAGGCGAGGTCATCATGGGGAATGTACTTCAAGCGGGCCAAGGTCAAATACCGTCACGACAGGCAGCACGTCATGCTGGAATGCCTTGGGAAGTGAAAACGGAAACCATTAATAAAGTATGTGCATCAGGACTTCGCAGTGTTACATTGGCTGATCAGATCATTCGCTTAGGTGAAGAAGAAATCATTGTTGCCGGAGGAATGGAATCGATGAGCAATGCGCCTTATATTCTTCCAAAAGCAAGGTGGGGCCTAAGGATGGGAGATGCACAACTTAAGGATACCATGATTTCGGATGGACTTAGTTGCAGCTTTACAGGCGTTCATATGGGCACTTACGGAAACAGTACTGCCGAAGATCTTGAAATCACCCGTGAGGAACAGGATAGCTGGGCTTACGAGAGTCATCAAAAAGCGATAAAAGCAATCGATGGCGGTATTCTTGCAGAAGAAATCATTGCCGTACAGGTGCCGGTGCGAAAAGGCGAACCAATTACCATCGAACATGATGAAGGCCCAAGAAAAGATACATCTGCCGGGAAGTTAGCTAAATTAGGTCCAGCTTTTAATAATGAGGGAACCATTACGGCAGGTAATGCACCTGGCGTCAATGATGGGGCAGGAGCACTCGTATTGATGAGTGAGGAACGTGCGGAAAAAGAAGGGAAAACGCCTTTTGCCTATATTGTGGCTCATGCAGAAGTGGCAGTGGAAGCAAAGGACTTCCCTAAAACGCCAGGTTTGGTCATAAATGAAATCCTGAAGAAGACAGGTAAATCGATAGAGGATATTGATTTATTTGAAGTGAACGAAGCATTTGCAGCGGTTGCACTCGCCAGTGGAAAAATTGCCAACATCGAGCCTGGAAAAGTGAATGTTAACGGCGGTGCTGTAGCATTAGGTCACCCAATCGGGGCAAGTGGTGCTCGCATCATCATTACGCTGATGCATGAATTGAAACGCCGCGGAGGAGGATTGGGCATCGCAGCGATCTGTAGTGGAGGCGGGCAGGGAGATGCCATTTTAATCGAAGTGCCAAAACAAGGATGATAGTTTCATAGATAAATGAGGAGGGGTTTTCATGAGCATTCAAAAAGTGATGGTCATTGGTGCGGGACAGATGGGATCTGGCATTGCCCAGGTTTGTGCAATGAGCGGTTATGAAGTACTTTTACACGATTTAAAAGAAGAATATGTAGAAAAGGGACTAGGGACAATTACCAAGAATCTTTCCCGTCAAGTAGAAAAAGGGAAAATGGGGCCCGGGGAAAAAGATGCGATCCTTTCCCGTTTGACAGCATCGACGGATTTAAAAAATGCAGCTGCCGTTGATTTAGTGATTGAAGCGGCAGTGGAAAATATGGAAATAAAAACAAAAATATTCGCCGAGCTGGATGAAATCACGCCGCAGCAGGTCATTCTTGCATCCAATACTTCTTCGCTTCCGATTACTGAGATAGCCGCTGCCACGAATAGGCCGGAAAAGGTAATTGGCATGCATTTTATGAACCCCGTTCCAGTCATGAAGCTGGTTGAGATCATCCGTGGCCTTGCTACATCGGATGAAGTTTATAAAGAGGTTGATAAGATGGCTGAAACCTTGAACAAGGTACCGGTGGAAGTCAATGATTTTCCAGGTTTTGTAGCGAATCGGATTTTGATGCCGATGATCAATGAGGCCATCTATACACTTTATGAGGGCGTCGCTACTAAAGAGGCGATTGACGATGTAATGAAGTTGGGAATGAACCATCCCATGGGCCCGCTTACGCTAGCTGACTTCATTGGGCTCGATACATGCTTATACATAATGGAAACCCTTCACCAGGGGCTGGGAGACGATAAATACCGACCGTGTCCGCTGTTAAGGAAATATGTGAAAGCAGGGTGGCTAGGCAAGAAAGCAGGACGTGGATTTTATGAATATAACCAATCATAGAAAGCATTTGCAGCTAGGGAGGAGTGAAGGAATGGATTTCAAGTTTACCGAAGAACAGGAAATGATGCGGAAGATGGTAAGCAATTTTGCAGAAAATGAGATTACACCTCATATCGAGACAATGGAAAGGGGAGTGTTTCCAAAAACGATCCTGCAAAAAATGGGTGGGCTTGGTTTGATGGGAATCCCCATTCCAGAAAAATACGGTGGCGCAGGTATGGATTTCATGTCGTATATCATCGCCATCAATGAGATTTCCAAAGTAAGTCCAACTCTTGGTGTCATACTGTCCGTTCATACTTCTGTTGGCACAAATCCAATCGTTTATTTTGGAACGGAAGAGCAGAAGCAAAAATATGTGCCTAAGTTAGCCGCTGGTGAATATCTGGGAGCCTTTTGCTTAACTGAGCAAAGCTCGGGTTCAGATGCCGCGAGCTTGAAATCCAAGGCAGTAGCGGTAAAGGAAGACGGAAAATATCGAATAAATGGGTCCAAGGTTTTTATCACCAACGGCGGGGAAGCGGATGTGTTTATTGTTTTTGCTTCAACCGATCCTCAGAAGGGAAGCAAGGGAATCTCTGCTTTTATCGTAGAAAAAGGGACGCCAGGCTTAATCATCGGTAAAGATGAACGTAAAATGGGCCTTCATGGTTCGAGCACCGTACAGGTGACGTTCGAGGATATGAAAGTGCCTGCTGCCAATCTCTTAGGCAAAGAAGGTGAAGGCTTTAAAATTGCAATGGCCAACTTGGATGCTGGAAGGATTGGCATTGCTTCTCAAGCTCTGGGAATTGCAGAAGGCGCCATGGAACATGCTGTCCAATATGCAAAAGACAGGGTTCAATTTGGCAAACCCATTGCAGCACAACAGGGGATCGGTTTCAAACTGTCCGAAATGGCAACAGGCATAGAAGCATCAAGGCTACTGGTCTATCGGGCGGCGTATTTACGCTCAAGTGGATTGAAGTGCGGTAAAGAAGCGGCCATGGCTAAGCTATTTGCTTCGAGGACGGCTGTCGATGTGACGATAGAAGCAGTCCAAGTGTTCGGAGGCTACGGGTATACAACAGAATATCCGGTCGAGCGCTATTTCAGGGATGCAAAGGTAACCGAAATTTATGAGGGAACGAGTGAAATACAGAGAATGGTCATCAGTAAGAGTCTATAAATACGAAAAAGACGGGGGACATGGTCATGCAATTTAAACTAACGGAAGAACATGAAATGATTAGGAAGATGGTACGCAACTTTGCCCAGAATGAAGTGGCTCCGACAGCTGCCGAGAGGGATGAAGAAGAACGATTTGACCGAGAGATTTTCGATAAAATGGCTGAACTTGGACTGACAGGGATTCCGTGGCCAGAGGAATACGGCGGAATTGGAAGCGATTACTTAGCGTATTGCATAGCGATTGAGGAACTTTCCCGCGTTTGCGCTTCTACTGGAGTGACTCTATCAGCCCATACTTCGCTTGCAGGGTGGCCAATATATAAATTTGGTTCTGAAGAGCAAAAACAAAAATACCTTCGCCCGATGGCACTGGGGGAAAAAATCGGTGCATACGGCCTTACTGAACCTAGCTCAGGCTCAGACGCAGGCGGTATGAGAACGTCTGCAAAGCTTGTAGGTGATGAATATATTATCAGCGGTTCGAAAATCTTCATTACGAACGGCGGGATTGCTGATACATATGTCGTCTTTGCATTGACAGATCCTGAATCGAAACAAAAAGGAACGAGTGCCTTTATCATTGAAAAGGACTTCCCGGGTTTTAGTGTTGGTAAAAAAGAGAAGAAGCTGGGAATCCGTTCATCACCGACCACGGAAATCATCTTTGATGAGTGCCGAGTTCCTAAAGAAAACCTTCTTGGAAAAGAAGGAGAAGGCTTTAAAATTGCGATGATGACGCTTGATGGGGGCCGTAATGGAATTGCAGCACAAGCTGTAGGCATAGCCCAAGGTGCACTGGATGCCGCAGTTGACTATGCAAAAGAGCGCGTACAATTCGGCAAGCCAATTTCTGCACAGCAAGGAATCGGTTTTAAATTGGCGGATATGGCAACGGGTGTTGAAGCTTCAAGGCTATTAACCTATCAGGCTGCCTGGTTGGAATCAGTGGGCCTTCCTTATGGAAAAGAGTCGGCCATGTCCAAACTCTTTGCTGGAGATACAGCAATGAAAGTGACGACGGAAGCCGTGCAGGTTTTCGGTGGTTATGGTTATACAAAAGATTACCCAGTGGAGCGGTATATGCGTGATGCGAAAATAACCCAGATCTACGAAGGTACACAGGAAATTCAAAAGCTGGTCATCTCAAGGATGATTACTAAATAGTATTGAAATCGAGGTTTTCCGATGAGGCATCGTCCTTACCGGAATACCCTTTTCAATTTCTTCGGAAGTATGTCTTTGGTAATTAATTGAAGGGATTCAAAAAAGGGGTTTGAAAATGGAAAAAAGAGAAGTTCTTGCATCGGTAAAGGATGAGCGGCTGGTTGAAAAAAGGCGTACACAAATGATTAAAGGGGCGGTGACCCTTTTTAAGGAAAAGGGATTTCATCGAACGACTACCAGGGAAATTGCCAAAGCCGCTGGCTTCAGTATTGGCACGTTATACGAGTATATCCGGACCAAGGAAGATATATTATATCTCGTCTGTGACTTTATCTACGATGAAGTCCAGGAAAAGCTTCAAAAAGAAATAGAACAGAGTGATGGGACACTTGAAAGTTTGAAGCTGACGATCGCTTACTTTTATAAAGTGATGGATGAAATGCAGGACGAAGTGCTGGTCATGTATCAGGAAGTGAAAGCTCTGACGAAAGATGCTTTACCTTATGTTCTGAACAAAGAAATTCGGATGGTGGGCATGTTCGAAAAGGTCATAACGAAGTGTGTTGAGAATGGGGAGCTATTGTTGACGGAAAAACAAATAAGCCTTGTTTCACATAACATTTTTGTTCAGGGACAGATGTGGAGTTTCAGAAGATGGGCTTTGCATAAAAATTACACGCTTCAAGAGTATGTTGAACTGCAGACGCAATTATTGATTCAAAATGTATCGCTTCAGAAAAGTCTCTGATATAAAAACGTTTCAATAAGGAGGAGCTAAATGAGTACAGTTGAGGTGTATAAACCAAAGAACCATATCAGATTCGTTACAGCTTCGAGTTTATTTGATGGACATGATGCATCTATCAATATAATGAGGAGAATCCTTCAGTCCAGCGGGGCGGAAGTAATTCACTTAGGACATAATCGTTCGGTGGAGGAGATCGTGAATGCTGCCATCCAGGAAGATGTTCAGGGAATAGCCATGTCATCTTACCAAGGCGGTCATGTGGAATATTTTAAATATATGTATGACCTGCTGAAAGAAAAGGGAGCCGAGCACATTCGGATTTTTGCCGGAGGTGGCGGTGTCATCATCCCGAAGGAAATTAAAGAACTCCATGATTATGGGATTGCCCGCATCTTTTCTCCTGATGAAGGGCGGGAATATGGGCTTCAAGGCATGATAAATGTATTGATGGAGGAGTGTGATTTCTCGACTGTCAAACCATCTTTACAGGAACGCTTTGATGAATTGATTGCAGGGGGAACAAATGCCATTGCCCAATTTATTACCTTTGCTGAAAATAGACTCGACGCTTCAAAGGAATCTGCGGCAGCGGTGGAGAGTCTTTTTGAGCAGATCAAGACTTCCGAAAAGAAGGTTCCTGTTCTTGGGATTACAGGGACGGGCGGCGCTGGAAAAAGTTCGTTGACTGATGAATTGATACGGAGGTTCATTAACGAAATTCCAGACGAGAAAGTCGCCATTCTATCTGTCGACCCGACCAAGCAAAAAACAGGCGGTGCCCTGTTAGGTGACAGGATTAGAATGAATGCGATTTTTTCAGAGCGAGTTTATATGAGGAGCTTAGCCACGCGTCATTCAAAAAGTGAGTTGTCTTTGGCGATAAAAGATGCCATTTCAGTCGTTAAGGCAGCTGGATTCGACCTAATCATCGTTGAAACGAGCGGAATTGGTCAGGGAGATGCAGAAATTGCCGAAATATGCGATGTATCCATGTATGTAATGACGAGTGAATTCGGTGCGCCTTCACAACTCGAAAAAATCGATATGATTGATTACGCAGACTTGATAGTCATTAATAAATATGAGCGTAAAGGCTCCGAGGATGCAAAAAACCAAGTTCAAAAACAATATCAAAGAAGCCGTACGCTTTTTGATCAAGATCCATCGGAAATGCCGGTATACGGTACAATAGCTTCCCAATTCAATGACCCAGGAACAAATGCATTATTCGCAGCACTGATTGAAAAGCTTAATGAAAAATCAGGGACGGGTTGGATTACTGCCTTTTCGAAAGAAGCGGATGTCTATAAGCAAAATGTCATCATTCCAACCGATCGCCGTTATTATTTACGTGAAATCAGTGATACGGTCAGATCGTATCATAAACGCGCGGCTGAACAAGTACGTATTGCCCGCAGGCTTTTCCAGCTTGAAGGAGCTATTGAAGCAGTTAAGGAAAATGATGGTAACGGAGGAATTGTGGCTTCTTTAGAGAATTTGAAAAAGGAAACCGCTTCAAATCTATCACCTGAATCTAAAAAAATCCTTTCAGGATGGATGGATTTAAAAGAAAAGTATGCAGGGGAGCAGTTTGTAACGAGAGTCAGGGATAAGGAAATCGTCACAAAGCTGAAAACTAAAAGTTTATCAGGTTTAATGATTCCGAGAGTATCATTGCCTAAATATGTTGATTATGGAGAAATCTTAGGATGGGTATTCCGTGAGAACGTTCCCGGCTTCTTTCCTTACACAGCGGGAGTCTTTCCATTCAAGCGTGAAGGGGAAGACCCGAAGCGGCAGTTTGCCGGTGAAGGATCGCCCGACCGGACCAACAGGCGTTTTCATTATTTGTCAAAGGATGATAATGCTAAACGGCTAAGTACGGCTTTCGATTCTGTAACTTTATATGGCGAGGATCCTGATCATCGGCCTGATATCTATGGAAAGGTAGGGGAAAGTGGAGTCAGTATCTGTACGTTGGATGACATGAAAAAGCTTTATGCAGGCTTTGACCTTTGCCACCCCTCAACCTCTGTATCCATGACCATCAATGGACCGGCACCGATCATTTTGGCCATGTATATGAATACGGCAGTCGATCAGCAGATTCAACGGAAAGAAGAAGAGCTAGGCCGCCCCCTTACGGATGCCGAAGCAGAAGAAGTGCAGGCTTATACTCTTCAAACGGTACGCGGAACCGTTCAAGCGGATATTCTGAAGGAGGACCAAGGCCAGAATACTTGCATCTTCTCTACGGAATTTGCCTTAAGGTTAATGGGAGATATCCAAGCATATTTCATTGATCGGAAAGTCAGGAACTACTACTCTGTATCCATTTCTGGCTATCACATTGCTGAAGCGGGTGCCAATCCCATTTCACAGCTGGCTTTTACATTAGCGAATGGCTTTACTTACATCGAATATTATTTAAGTCGCGGAATGAATATTGATGACTTTGCCCCGAATTTGTCATTCTTCTTCTCAAATGGGCTTGACCCGGAATATACGGTTATCGGGAGGGTGGCAAGAAGGATTTGGGCGACAGTCATGCGGGATAAATATGGTGCGAATGACCGTAGCCAGAAGCTGAAATACCACATACAGACTTCAGGGCGCTCCCTTCATGCGCAAGAAATTGATTTTAATGATATTAGAACGACACTACAGGCTTTAATGGCACTACAGGACAACTGTAACTCGCTGCATACTAATGCGTACGATGAAGCTATCACGACGCCTACTGAAGAATCCGTACGCCGGGCAATGGCCATACAAATGATCATTACAAAGGAGCATGGGCTCTCAAAAAATGAAAACCCGATGCAAGGTGCCTTTATCGTAGAGGAATTGACGGATCTGGTTGAAGAAGCTGTACTGCAAGAGTTCGATCGGATCAATGATCGAGGCGGGGTGTTGGGTGCTATGGAGACACAGTATCAGCGCGGGAAAATCCAGGATGAATCCATGCATTACGAAATGAAAAAGCATACGGGTGAATTGCCGATCATTGGGGTCAATACGTATTTGAACCCCAATCCTCCTTCCGAGGAAGCTGTGAACAGCATGGAAATTGCCCGTGCAACAAAGGAAGAAAAGGAAGGGCAAATCATAAATCTCCGGGCATTCCAGGAAAGGAATAAGGAGTTCACGGATGAGGCGCTAACTAAACTGAAATTGGCAGCCATGAATGGGGAAAATATCTTTGCTGAACTGATGAACTGTGTGAGAGTGGCCAGTCTTGGCCAGATAACCAGGGCGCTATATGATGTAGGCGGTCAGTATCGAAGAAATATGTAGAGCAAGAAGGGGGGGCACCGATTTTTAGGGGGCCCCTTTTTTAAATAATTTCCGTCTTTTTTAACAAAATGAAGATTTTACCTTATAATTATTTGGAAAAGGGGCATAAATGAAGAATCAGCCCTATTGGAGTTGAGAAAATGAACCTGAAAATGATTGGGAAAATCATAGGTTACATTCTTGCCATCGTTATTTTAATTGAATTGTATGAGCATCAATTGGGTGCCATCTCTTTTTTTATCCTGACTGTTGTATTTTTTACGGCAGCCTTTCGTCAGAAATCGAAAAAAGAAAGTGCATGATTTTTTCTGCTTAAGGGTTCCGGTGAAAGATAGACATTTAGGTAAATCTGTGAAAGTATCAGATAGAACTAGCATAAACCCATTTAGATTGTTTATAATGGAGTATATGTCTAGCAGGAATTGTCGTTATTTTATCGAAATACTGTTTTAGATTATTTTTTTATGTGAAAAAACACGGAATTCAGTGTTTGAATAGAGAAGGGAAGTGCGGAATTTGAGTTTAAAAGAACACTCAAAAGAGCAATTATTGGAAATGTCCTTAATAGAGATGGCATATGATTTGTTGGTGGAAAGAAATGAACCGATTCCATTTAAAGACTTAATAAGCGAATTAGCATCGCTGCACCATTTATCTAAAGCGGAAGTGGCAAAGAAAATTGCACAATTCTATACGGATTTAAATGTGGATGGCCGCTTCACTTCACTTGGGGACAACCGCTGGGGATTGAAAACATGGTATCCAGTTGACCAAATCGAAGAAGAAGTCGTGCATGTTGTAAAACCTAAAAAGAAAAAGAAAACGAAAAAGGCTGCTGTCGTTATCGACGATTTCGATGAACTTGAAGACGAAGATCTTGACTTTGAAGAAGATGTCGATGATCTGGATGAGGATGAAGATGACGACGATGATGATGATATTCTAGGTTCTCCAGTTATTGACGAAGTGCTTTTGGATGATGACGTGGATGATGATGATGATCTGGAAGAAGAAATAATTGAAGATGAAGCATTTGTCCTGGAAGATGATGAGGACGAAGATGAAGACGAAGAAGAGTTGAAAGAAGAGAATGACAAATAAATAATCGCCCTTGACTTTTTGAGGCGAAATTTGTAGAATCATTTTTGGGCTCCTTAAAAAAGGACACAATGATTAAATTATATCGCTCCCTTACTTTTATTGTAAGCGGAGCGTTTTTGTTTTTAATGATGGAATGAATAAATGACATCATTTTTTTATTTTTAAAAATGATTTCTCTTAGAATTGTAAAAACTATAGAGAACATATTTATGTTAACTGTCATTTAAGGAAATTTATTCTTGTTCATGTATCCTGCATGACTCTCACTAAAAACCTTTAAGTGATTAAAGGTTTGTACAGATTTTATGGTTATAGCTTTAACCGCCTGTGTGGCGGAAGATTTGATGCAGGTTCTGATTAAATGATATGAAGAACGGCATTCGAAGAAAACAATCTATAGGAGGATATAAGATGACAAAATATATTTTTGTGACAGGTGGAGTAGTTTCTTCCTTAGGAAAAGGGATAACTGCAGCTTCTTTAGGTAGACTTTTAAAAAATAGGGGATTGAATGTTACGATCCAGAAGTTTGACCCTTATATCAACTTGGATCCTGGTACGATGAGTCCATATCAACATGGTGAAGTGTTTGTAACAGATGATGGTGCTGAAACGGATTTGGATCTTGGGCATTATGAGCGTTTTATTGATATCAACCTTGGTAAACACAGCAATGTGACTACAGGTAAAATTTATTCAACCGTCCTGAGAAAAGAACGCCGTGGTGATTATTTAGGTGGAACAGTTCAAGTCATTCCCCATATCACGAATGAAATTAAAGAACGGGTTTTCCGTTCAGGTAATGAAACGAATGCCGATATAGTCATTACTGAAATTGGTGGTACTGTAGGGGATATCGAGTCTCTTCCGTTCCTTGAAGCGATTCGCCAAATTAAAAGTGATATCGGGATCAATAATGTTATGTATATCCACTGTACACTGGTCCCTTACATCAAAGCTGCTGGTGAAATGAAAACAAAACCGACACAGCATAGTGTAAAAGAATTACGCAGTCTTGGCATTCAGCCGAATATCATCGTTGCACGTACAGAAAGCCCAATTTCACAAGATATGAAGGATAAAATCGCTTTATTCTGCGATATCGATAAAAATTCTGTCATCGAATGTCTTGATGCGGATACACTTTACTCCATCCCTCTTGCGCTTCAAGCACAAAATATGGACCAAATCGTTTGTGATCACTTGAAATTGGACTGTGGCGAAGCGGATATGGAAGATTGGAAGGAACTTGTCAAAAAGGTAACTTCTTTATCAAAGAAAACGAAAATCGCTCTAGTCGGAAAATATGTTGAATTGCAAGATGCTTATCTTTCTGTTGTGGAAGCACTTAAGCATGCAGGTTACGCATTTGATGCAGATGTTGAAATCGACTGGGTGAATTCTGAAGATGTAACAAAAGAAAATGTTGCTGAACTTCTTAAAGATGCAGATGGAATCCTTGTCCCTGGTGGCTTTGGAGATCGTGGAATCGAAGGGAAAATTGCAGCGACCGAGTTTGCCCGTACGACAAAAACACCGTTCTTCGGAATCTGTTTAGGCATGCAGTTGGCATCCATTGAATATGCACGCAACGTCCTAGGATTGCCAGAAGCGCATTCAGCTGAAATTAAGGAAGATACTCCAGATCCAATCATCGATCTTCTTCCTGAGCAAAAGGATGTAGAAGATTTGGGCGGAACACTGCGTCTTGGTCTGTATCCATGTAAGCTTATCGAAGGAACTAAAGCATACGAAGCATATAATGATGAGGTTGTTTATGAACGTCACCGTCACCGTTATGAGTTCAATAACCACTACCGTCAGGCTATGGAAGAGGCAGGATTCGTCTTCTCAGGTACAAGCCCAGATGGCCGTCTGGTTGAAATCGTTGAATTGAAAGATCATCCTTGGTTTGTGGCTTCCCAATTCCATCCGGAATTCACGTCACGCCCTAACCGTCCACAGCCGCTATTCCGTGACTTTGTCGGTATGTCTTTAAAGAGCAGCAAAAAACTTTAATAAATAAAAAAACAGCCCATGTGGCTGTTTCAGTTTGTAGACAAAAGGGGTCCGGAATTAAAAAATTCCGAACCCCTTTTTGAGATTCCCTTTGAATTTTTGCCTGAAGTTAGGAGATTGGGGCTCTAC
>NZ_JBHZPE010000079.1:0-13164 GCF_042787985.1 Peribacillus sp. YIM B13481 | reverse complement strand
TTCGTCTATCGTATATTTAGTCAAAAAAACTGCACCTCCAATTGTTAGATGGTGTCTAACAATTGGGGTGCAGTTCATCGTCACAGCTCTTTTACTTGTTAGCTAAAGTAAGGCTCATGCCCTTTTAAGTTAAACTTCATGTTTACCCATTAAATGAAAAGAGCTTACGCATGATAATAGCGTTCAGATAGTTTCTTTTTATGTGCATTAAACACTTCTTCCAATGGGATATCGTACTTATTCGCAATCACAATCAAGTTACCTAGTACATCTCCCAATTCTTCTGTTAACTCCTGTTTATTCTCTTCAAACGTACCGCATACTTCATCAGGTCTATCCCTGCCAATCTCAAGGGAGCGAATGGCGCGTGCAACCTCGCCAGTTTCTTCTGCCAAAAAGCCAATGCGAATGAAGATGTCCAATTCTGACCATCCTCGTGCTTCATAATAATCTTTTACCCATTGTTGAAATTCAGTGACGTTCATATTCATCCACCTTTCATTCAGATGATTCAAGTTTAACAAATCCCCCTGAATTTTGTATGATAAGAAAGGAAGATTACTAAATGGGAGATGTGATATTTTGAAAAGTCTAGCTGTATTTTGTGGATCAAGCATTGGTGCATCTGCTATCTATGTAGAAGAAGCTAAAAACCTGGGTGCGGAACTGGCAAAACGTAATATTACCCTTGTTTATGGGGGCTCAAGTGTAGGAATCATGGGTGCAGTTGCAGATTCCGTTTTGGAAGCAGGCGGAAATGTAATTGGAGTCATGCCAGATTTTCTAGAAAAAAAAGAAATAGCCCATAAGAGCCTGACCGAACTGATTGTCGTGGAATCCATGCATGAAAGAAAAGCAAAAATGGCTGAGCTTGCAGATGGGTTTATGGCTTTGCCAGGCGGACCAGGAACATTAGAAGAATTCTTTGAGATCTTCACTTGGGCTCAGCTTGGACTTCATCAAAAACCTTGCGGACTCTTAAATATTAATCATTATTATGATCCTTTGGTTGCTTTATTCAATCATATGTCCGACGAAAAGTTCCTTCATGAAAAATTCCGTTCCATGGCGCTGGTAGATGTTGAACCAAATGGACTCCTTGATCAATTCAATACATATGAACCGCCAACCGTAAAAACCTTCATCACCGAAAAACAGACCTGATCGTTCAAAAGCAACAGGCCAAGGTCAATAGTGACCTTGGCTTTTCTGACCAGCTTCAAACCTAATATTTACTTTCACGCCTCATATTCACTGTTTCTTGAAGCGCCGCCCTTTTCGCTGCATGTGATCGTCACAGCACTTTCACTGCTTGATTAGGTAAAAACCAGGTTTAAATAATCACCATGCCCCTTAATAAGTTGAACTTCATGTTCAGAAGAAATCCAGAAGTAATGGAATGTCAGCCCCTCTTCATCCCCCCCGCCTGTTGGCTGATAGTCCCATTCATCAGGAACATTCGATGCACATATCTTATAAAAAAATCTGTTATGTATGGTACCATCAGCGTCCTCCCAAAAATCTTCTGCAATTAAATCCTCCACATTAAAATTCTCAAGACCTGTTTCTTCTTTCATTTCCCTAACCACTGCTTGATATGTATCTTCATGAGGCTCCACTGTACCTTTGGGTATTTGTATACCCGCTTCACTAATGGGATGTTGAAAAACCAATACCTGTGTTCTTCCATTAATGATTCTTGTCACATACCCGTAGGCTTTTCTTATCGGTATCACTTTGATTCCCCCGTTGTTGATATGAACCCTATTGAGAGATCAATCGCCAAAAGCAAATATGAGCTCTGTCTCGCATACAGTTTCTCCATCAACAGTAGCCCTTCCTTTTCCTTTGCCGATAGGACCTTTTAAGCGAGTAATCTCCACTTCTAAACGTAATTGGTCTCCTGGTCTTACTTGCCTTTTAAAGCGACAATTATCGATCCCAGCCAATAGCCCCATACGCCCTTGATTTTCTTCTTTTGTAAGCATAATAACAGCACTTACTTGTGCTAAAGCCTCAACGATCAATACACCTGGCATCACTGGGTGATTTGGAAAATGCCCATTAAAAAACTCTTCATTTGCTGTTACATTTTTAATGGCCACCGCTCTCTTTCCTTCTTCCAATTCCAAAACCCTATCAACTAAAAGAAATGGATAGCGATGCATGATAATATCTTTGATCTTTTGTATATCAATCAATAGTAAGTCCCCCATTGCGATGAATTGTTTTCACTTTATTTTACCATCAGTATCATCATATGGATATTTTTGTATTTATCACACTGCACTTCGTTCAACAAAAAAAGGCTGCCTGAGCAACCCTGTTTGTTGATTTCTCTTACAAATCCTTTGATTTTTTTTCCTTCGATTTAGTTAACGGGGATAGAACTAATTGTTCATACCTCTCATAACCACCTAAAAATTTATGAATCAAGCTTATTTTCGGAACAACAAGGTAAACCATCAAGCCTGAAATGGTACTTATAATAGCTCCTGCCAGCACATCCGCCGGAAAGTGGACACCTACCCAAATACGGGAAATGCCAACAAGGAAAGCCAGCATGATCCATAACAACCACCATCCTCTTTTGAAAAACCAAAAGGATACACAAAACGAGAAAAACAAAATGGTATGATCGCTTGGAAATGAATTATCCACTGCTTTTTCAATTAACTTATTAACATTTGCCAACTCAGCGAATGGTTGATTATTCGAATGTAATCCCCCTGCCATTTTCCCCATCACTTCAGCCATTACAAATGTAATCATCCCACAAACAACCATCATTCTACTCTGTTCATTTCGAGTGAACCAAATTACGATGACTCCTAAAGCCAAAAAAAATACCATGTACTCGGCAATGAAAATGGCAGAAGGATTTAAATAAGTGTATTGTTTCCCTAAGTCATTTATCATTCTAAATACATGGATATTCAGTTCAAAAAAACTCATTTCATACCCTCCTTTCCTCTTTTTCTTTCATATTAAAAGAGAAAGGGGGTAAATCTCCATCGATTTCCCTAACAGTTTAAGCTGCCGTCTTACAATATTGTCACGTGGTCGCACTAGAAGATCAAGAAACTTGTATTTCAAGGTGGAATTAAAGGTTTTACTTAACTTCATTGAGTGATGAAGCCTGTTTTGAATATACGATAGAGCACTGAAACCGCTATATATGACGTTAGCCAAACAATTTGAAACAGATATAATAAAGGGCTCATTACTTCAGGAAACGAAATTGCCGCCACAAAGAGAACTGGATGTTTTTTTGATATCAATGTAAGTACTGTAGCGAAAGCTTTTAAAGTATGTGAATTAAATGGTTTATTAAGTGCAAGAGTAGGCTTTTCTACCTGATAATATTCTCCTCAAGATTTATTGTAACTAACAAAGCTTCATCCCTTTATCCGTTCCTAGTTTCTTCAAAAAAGACTGTACTCTCATATTTTCTTCAACCGTAAAACATCTTTTTTGTGATACACACTTAAAATCAGACCAAACAAGCAGGCGTTAATCATCGCTGATAAAGCCCCATAACTCATAAATGGCAGGGATACGCTTATTATTGGTAAGAAGCCGAGAGACATTCCGATGCTGATAGTTACCTGTGCAGTGAAAAGGGAAAGACTGCCGGAAACAAGCATTTTCCCAAATGGGTCTTTCACAGTTTGGAATATACGGGAAATTCTCCAGATCATCCAGAAAAACAGCAGACCAATGAGCAAGGCCCCGGCCCAGCCAAGCGTATAGGTAATTGTTACAAAGATAAAATCCGTCATCATTTCATTTGAAAAATCAATCTTCCCGAGGGAACCAAAATGTCCAAACCATCCGGCATCCTCAATTAGCTTTTCCAGTTTCAAATACATATACCCCGATGTCTCACTGAATTTTTCAGGCGTAACGAACGCAAAAAGTCTTTCAAATTGATAGGGCCTTATATCTTTCAAGGATATAAGCAGAAGTGAAACACATGTAGTAAGCAGGACCGCTGCAGTGATAAGGATTTTCCTTTTATTTAGGCTGCTCCTCCAGACCATTACAGCAACCATCAATGAATAAAGCACCGCCGCCTGCAAGTTAACTGTAAACAGAAACAAAAAGGCAGAACAAACGTATAAAATGGCAGCCAAATAAACATTCATCTTTTTTGATTGCAGCATTCCGGCCCAGGCAAGCAGAAAAAGTGGCAGAACCACAATCGAATCGACCGACAATAAACCCATAATATTAATTCGAGGACTGCCGTTCACCCATACATTGGAAAATTGGAACTGAACAAGAATCAGACATCCGACCGTAAAGAAAACCCAGCCCCATCGCTGAAATTTCCGATAATCGAAAAAAAGAAGGCCACAGACCAAAATCACACTCCCTGCTACAGAATATACCTGCTTCAGCACTGAAAATGTATTACCATCATTAAATAAGAACCGAAACAAAAACAGGCCGGCAGCTGACATGAACAGAAACATGCTCATTAGCTTCCAATCAATCTTCGGCCTGTGCAGCTTGTCCATCTTCTGCCCAATGTCAGAGGGACTTCCCATGTTCCGGACAGCCAGTTCCTCTGCTTCATCCTCTGTATATCCTTTTTTGACCAGTTCAGTTTTAGCTTGATGCAGATGGGCTTTTAATTCAGCTTCTATATATTTTTTTGCTTCTTTTGATCGGATATATGACGTAACTTCATCTAAAAAATGATCGCTTCTCAATCAGTTCCTCCTCCTTCAAACGCTGTCCGCCAACTAGAGGCGGAACCACTTTTAGCTTCCTTTTTCTTTAGCCACTTTTTCGCATGTTCATCCAAGGAATAGAGCTTCCTGTCGTCCGTTTCCCAAACAGACTGAAGCCAGCCTTCCTGCTCAAGCTCATGCAGGGTAGCATACAAGGAGCCTTCGTTATCTTCAAACTTCCGGATGCCTTTCTGGTAAAGAGATTCGTTAATTTGATAACCACTTTTCTCCTTATCCAAGGATCTGAAAATGGCACTCATGATGTCTTCCTTGCTCGCATCCTGCTTTTCGATAGAAGTATGGATGGAGCTTCTATGGTTTTCCGTGAATTTCAATTCAGGAAATGTATGCTTTTTCATAGCCGATTTTAAGCGTGTTAATCTATCTTCCATCGGTCGATTCCTCCCAATAGGTTTTTAACCTTCTTTTTGCCTGGCGCATCCGGGTCTTCACCGTCCCAAGTTTGACCCCGGTAACTTCAGAAATCTCCTTGAGCTTCATTTCCTGAAAATAATGGAGATAAATAACCTCGCGATACTGGACAGGCAGCTCCATGACAGCATCAGCAAGCTGCCTATCTTCATCCTGCTGAATGACCGCTTCTTCCACATTATCGGTAGAAGTCCAT
The DNA here is from genome assembly GCF_042787985.1 of Peribacillus sp. YIM B13481. Lineage (NCBI taxonomy): Bacteria > Bacillati > Bacillota > Bacilli > Caryophanales > Bacillaceae > Peribacillus > Peribacillus sp. YIM B13481. Next base: position 7,797 of record NZ_JBHZPE010000079.1, on the reverse strand, counting down.
TCCTGCTCCGCTTCCGCAGGCGAAACCTTTCGAAAGTACCAGCTTTTCCAATAATCCTTACAATGGTTAATAGCAATTCTCCAAAGCCAAGTCCTTATATTTGATTGTTGATTATACGCGGGCAGCGCCTTATAGCATTTGATGAAAATCTCCTGTGTAAGGTCCTCTGCCACAACTGTGTCTTTTACATAGGAATAGACCAATTGCAGAATATCCTGGCCATAAAGGGACATTATTTCATCAAGTAATGATTCTTCATCTTTCGTTTGAGACCATTTCAACACAAACTCCTCCAAAACAGTTCACACTTCCTTCCTAGATACATAGACGATTGTACTTATAAGAAGGTTTTCTATTTTTAAAATTTCTCCCTTTGGAGTACAGCAAAAAATATGGTACCACAATCCACAGTATTATCACCTAGATAATGTTGAATTCATTGAACTAACAAGTGAGTTAGCTAAAGATCAAACTACATTTAAGGCAAACTTTTTTACTAAATAACTAATAAAATTAAGAAGAAACGATATATTAACAGGTTATTAATTTGTATAATGGAAGCATTCGTATTAGGGGGTAAAAAATGCTGCACATAGAGAACAATTCAGATACTGTAATCATGGTCATTCACGAAATTTATGGATTGAACGAACATATGCAGGGCTTTTGTGAGGCATTATCAAAACAGGACTTTGATGTCATCTGTCCGAATTTGTTAGGTCGCGAAACGCCTTTTGATTATTCCCAAGAGGAAGCTGCATATCGTCATTTTATGGAGAACGTAGGTTTTAAAGAAGCTTTACATAAAATAAGGGATATAATATCGGATGTTAAAGATGAATACAAAAAAATATTCATCATTGGATTTAGTGCAGGGGCAACTGTAGCTTGGCTGTGCAGTGAGGAAGAATGCGTCGATGGAATAGTTGGATACTACGGTTCCCGTATTAGGAATTATGTAGAATTAACGCCACAATGCCCTGCACTGCTATTCTTTCCGCAAGACGAGCCATCGTTTGATGTGGACGAGTTAATTTCAGCTTTAGAAATAAAGAATATCGAAGTGCATAAATTCAACGGAAAACATGGATTCAGTGACCCTTACAGTTCAAAATATCATGTAGAATCAGCGCATAAAGCATTTAGCAAAATGATGAAATTTATTCTGGAACAGTAAATGCATGAACTGAACGTTCAACCTAACATCGTTTTGTATTGATCCAATGTATCGAACCAGCATCACTATGGGGATGACAGTCCGTTTGAACCTTTTTGTACTCTATTTCCAATTCTTTTAAGGATAACTTCATAAGCTTTTCCACAGTCATATTTACATGATGGACCATAAGCTTATGGATTAATTCCTTCCGTCTTTCTTCCACACCTTTCCTCATTTCACCCTCTCCTTTTAATTATTTGATGGTATTAGAGGAATAACCGCCTCACCCGCATTTTCTGAAGTTAACTGAAATGATTTATCTTCAGACAGGGGGAACTGTCATCGGAATAGGATTCCTTCTCATCAATTTTACGTATTTTAATATATTCCTTCTCTAAATCGGTTAAGGTTAATTCAAATAGATGTATGTCATTCTTTTTATAGACACCCTCGTTAATCAACTTGTTGATTAGGAAGTCTCTTTTCTTCTCAATTGCATTACGTAATAAAATCCCCATAATAAATCCTCCTTTATTATATGAACTACTACGGATTGGAATAGCCTTGGAATCGTTCAATCGGAATTTGCCGGCTGGCTCATTCACAAAAAAAACCGGTGACATCTCTTTACATTAAAGAAAAGTCTCCGGTTTTCCGGTCAATTAACCTATAATCCCTATTGAATTACTAAGTATTATTGTTACCTATACTACAAACTCTGTGCTCCGTAGTCAACAAAAAGTTTTGATTTTCTTGAATTTTATATTTTTTGATTCTGCTTTTGGGTAAGCACTTTTTTATTTTTCCGTTTGTTTCGTAAAAGGAGTACCCGAAGTAGTCCCAATAAAATTAATTTTCCAAATAATCGGGATATGGGACCCTATACTTTTCAGGAAACTTTGTGGAATCTCGTCATGTATGACCGTTCTCACGAAGTTTTTTGCAATATCCGTTTGCGGCTTCGCAAAAACTTCGAAAACTGAACCTTGTTCAACGACGCATCCGCCCTCCATGACCGCTACCTTATTGCAAATTTCCCTGATGACAGACATTTCATGAGTGATTAGCAGAATGGTAATATTGTATTCTTTATTAATTTTTTTTAAGAGCTGCAGTACTGCACTCGTTGTTTGTGGATCCAATGCAGATGTAGCTTCATCACACAATAAGATTGATGGATTGGTAGCCAATGCCCTCGCAATTCCGATCCGCTGCTTTTGACCGCCGGATAATTGTTCCGGATAACTCTTTGCCTTGCTTGATAAGCCAACGAACTCTAACAGCTCGCCTACCCGCTTTTTGATTTCTTTACCCGGAGTTCCCGATAAAACCAGCGGCATGGCGATATTATCAAAAACGGTCTTTGAGTTAAGCAAATTGAAATGCTAAAAGATCATCCCGATTTTTTTCTTTTCAGCCCGTAATTCCTTTGGGTTCAATTTGGTTAAATCCTTGCCCCCAACAATCACCTGACCATCTGAAGGGTGTTCCAGCAGATTGACCAGTCTGATCAATGTACTCTTCCCGGCTCCGCTATAACCGACTACACCGAATATATCCCCCTTTTCCACTGTCAAATTAATGCCCTTCAAAGCCTCGACAGTCTGTTTCTTTGTTTGATAAACCTTTTTAACATTTTGAAACTCTATCATCCAATCTCCCCCCATGCTGTTTATTTGTACAAATTCATTATCAGAGAAGAGCTTTGCAAAGTTTCATAATGATCGGGTTAAATTTTCGAAACTCACGAGTAAATGCACGAAATTCACGAGTAAATGCGTGAAACTCACGAGTAAATGCGCGAAACTCACGAGTAAGTGCGCGAAACTCACGAGTAAGTGCGCCAAATTCACGAGTAAGTGTGCGAAACTCACGAGTAAATGCACGAAATTCACGAGTAAATGCGCGAAACTCACGAGTAAGTGCGCGAAATTTACGAGTAAGTGCGCGAAACCCACGAGTAAGTGCGCGAAACCCACGAGTAAGTGCGCGAAACCCACGAGTAAGTGCGCGAACTCACGAGTAAATACTCACAACTCATGATTAATGATCGAAACTCACGAGTAAATGCACCAATTCTCCAAATAACCATATACATTCTGAATAAACAAAAGAGGCCACTTCCGTCATCAGACAGAAGAGGCCTATTTAGACATAAAAAAGAGTAAACTCTTAAATTAATTATCTAAGAAAAGCTCCTTCTTATCTTTCAAACTTTCGTCCGTTGGAATTAGCACAGTATTTTTACAAAAGTAAAAAACCGCTGCCGAGGTATCATAGGGCCAAGTCCCTCCACATCTCTTGATAAGAATTAACGTTATATTTAATTATGTCCTTCACTATATATTCTAATCCCCCTAAAGTTAACCATATTTTCCATCACTCTAAACATTTTCACAGTATAGTCAATTGACGTTTTTTTAATTATATTAATATAATTTCATTTCTACTTTATAATGATTTGCTCATTCTCCAGACAGGGTATTTTTCATTTTCTTCCCTTATCTTCATCATGCCTGAATTTGAATATAAACGAATTGCCCTTTGATTATCCGAAGAGACCCTTAAATGATATTCGGATACATTAAATTGCCTGAAAAAGTTTTCTGCGTAGCGTACCAATTCCTTTCCAAGGCCTTTACTGCGGTATTCGGGAATAAGATAAAATAGATTCACATAGCCGATTTCAGTCCCTTCATACTCCCGAATTTGAAGTTCCATTTGTCCAATTGGTTCTTGGTCCTTTTCAATGATCATATGTCCATCCGGAAATTTGCGGACCCGTTCTTTCATTCGTTGCAGATATGTATTTTCATCTCCAAAACCATCTTCAGATCCAAAACTTACAACATAGGAATCTTTCCTGAATTTAATGATAATATCTTTATCTTTGTCGATATCAATGGTACGAAAGATCAAATTCATCCACCCCTACCATTTTATTGGAATAGTTTTAAAGTAGAAAAAGCTCATTTTACTTACGATCTTTTATGATATTTTTCATAATTAAAAGGCTTAAAGAGGCCCTTTCGTTTTCGTTCCTTGATGAAAAAACATTTGCCATCTGCCATTCGCATATTTCCAGATTGAACTTCTTAAGGTATGCTCCTCTTTACCTTCATCAAAAATTCGATATGTCGTTAATACGGTATCTTCGGACAATTGGTGCATGTCAAAATTGCTTAAGATCATGGTCACCTCACCTATTCCTTCTTCTCTGATACAATCACTTTTAGTCCATATTCGACCCGAACTGCCGAACTCAAAGAAATCATCTTTCAATAATGATGAAAGCTCTTCTGGAGATGTACGGATTTCAGATTTTAATAATTTCTCCTCCAGCTGCTGCACGTGCGCTTTTAACGAAGACCATTCGTTTTCCATTCATTCCATCCCCTTTTACACTTATATGTGCATGAACTATGAACTACTTCCCAAGCTAATTGTTAAATCATATATAATACATACTAACAATATATCCCAGATGGTGGTGAAATTAATGATCGATGCTATCAAAGATTTTTTATCCAGTTCATTGTTAATTATCAGCTGGCTTATATTTGCGGTCAGCAGTATTTTTTTCATTTTTTCTTTTTTAACCATCTTTGCCATACCTATATTTCTCTTGTTATTTTTAACAGGATTACTTTGCTTCTCTATTTCCAAGAAACTGGACTCACCACGGATCTCTAAGTGTTAAGAACTATTTATTCCACAGAGTCTATAAAAAAGGAGCTGCACATGGCAGCTCCCAGAGTGTATATAAAAAACAGCTGTCGACTTTGTCGACAGCCTGGGAGCTGCAAATGGCGAGCTCCTTCTTTCGTGCATACGTTTGTTCATTCATCATGGTTATCGTGATAGTGTGCCCTGCAGACGATTCGTTTCGGCAATCACTTTTTCTTCATCGATCGTTAAGCATTCGCCATTTTTCACAATCATCTTGCCGTCAATGTATACATCAGATACATCATTTCCGCGTGCGGCATAAAGCAAATGCGAATACGCTTCACTCAGCGGCTGCAGATGCTCTTTGTTATAAGGGTAAATGGTGATGAAATCTGCTTTTTTACCAGCTTCCAATGATCCCGTATGACCCATGCCGATTGCTTCGGCACCCATTCTCGTGGCCATGGCCAATGCCGTTTGAGCAGGGAATTTAGTGGCATCCTTATAGATGCCTTTTTGCAATAATGCCGCCGTCCTCATTTCCTCGAACATATCGAAGTTGTTGTTGGAAGCAACACCATCTGTTGCAACCCCAACTTTAATGCCTGCATCAAGAAGGCTGACGATATCAGCAATTCCCGATCCCAGCTTCAGATTACTGATTGGATTATGAGCAACCCGAACATCATGCTGTTTTAGTATCGCCCGCTCTTCATCATTGAGTACGACACCATGGGCCATCACTGTAGGCTGATCAAAAAGACCTAAGCGGCGAAGGTGCTCGACAGGACGGAATCCAAAACGCTTTTCGATGTCAAGGATTTCAAAGTCCGTTTCCGAAACGTGAATGTGCACCATCAAATCATTCTCTTTTGCAATCCGTGCACTTTCCATAATCGCTTCAGGTGTACAAGCATAAGGGCTGTGTGGCGCGACCATGGTAGTCAGGCGGCCATCGGCAAACGTCTTATAGTTTTTTGAAAACTGCTCAGCCCCCATGAGGTTCGCTTTTTGTTCTTTTTCCGTACCTAAGCTGAAAATCGTGTAGGAAAAGGCTCCGCGCATTCCTGTTTGGCCTATCGTCTCCATGACAGCACCTGCATCTATTCCATTAGGATTAAACATATCCGAAAATGTCGTTGTTCCTGATTTCAGCATTTCCATAATGCCAAGCTGAGAACTTACAGAGGCGATTTCCGTTGTAAACTGGCTTTCAATCGGCCATATTTTCGTTTCAAGCCATGGCTTCAGCAGCATATCGTCCCCGATTCCGCGTAAAAGGGTCATCACAATATGCGAATGGGCATTCACTAGACCTGGCATAATCCATTTTCCGCCAAGGTCGACCACTTGATCGGCATCTGCCAATTGTTCTTCAGAATGCTGGCCGATGTAGGATATGATTTGATCTTGTACAATCATCATGCCTTTTTCAAAGATTTGATTTTCCTTGTCCATCGTAAAAAAGGTACCATTCATATATATCGTTTTCATGTAATTATTTCCTCCAAAGTCTTTTCGTATCATTGAACAACATGTCATGTTACTATTCCGCATTCTAAACTAGCCTCTTACAGATAATCAAGTAATTCCATATTATCAGGGAGCATTTCCATTTACCTTAGGAACCTATTGGAAGAGTGAACGGAATAATCTTGTTTCATTTTATCAGCAAACCACATCGATGATCCCCATTGCAAATTTAACGAATTGATGAAGAACTCAAAATCAGTTGCTTAAAAAAATCTTCCCCCTATTGCTCATAGGGGTTTCCATGACACGAATGGCTTCTTGTACATCCCCAAGGCCGTAGTAAGAATCCGGCACCATGAAACTCAATCTTTTATCGTTAATGAATCCCATCAAAAGGTTAAACGTTTCTTGCCAAGTCTGAACGGATGCCTGTTGGTTCCAATGCCGTAGATGAAACATTTTAACATTTATTTTTGTCCTTTGTGAAATTTCCGCCCAATTTACAGACTTTCCTGATAAAAGACCAATCGTTAATAAGATGCCTTCAGGCCGAACACAAAAGGCTAACTCGGAACCATCTGTACCTCCCACCGAATCTATGGCCGCGTTCGCTCCGCGTCCATTCGTCAACTCCATCACGGTATCATGCAATGATGATTCAGACGTATCGATTACATATGCAGCACCAAGTTTAAGCAGTTCTTCCGTATAGGTATTGTTTCTGGTTACAGCAATCAGCTTAAATCCAAGAATCTTGGATAACTGGGTGAAGATGCGGCCAATGGAAGATCCGCAAGCATTCACGAGTAATACATCATCAGGTTTCAATGCCAATACTTCTGTGATTGTTAACCAAGCGGTTATCGGATTTATATATAATTGCGCTGCTATATGGTCCTCAATGGAATCAGGAATGACGATTGCCAAATCCGCAGATGTTTTAACATAATCCTGCCAGGTACCTTCACCGCGCAAAGGCAGAACACGCTTGCCAATCAGCTCTTGCGAAACCGAAGGACCCACCGCTTCCACTATGCCGACGCCTTCATAACCAGGAATGGAAGGCAAGGGAATTCGGTGGGAATATGCGCCCCGAATGGGCAGCAAGTCAGATGGATTGATAGGACGTGCAGTCATCCGTACAAGGACTTCCCCGTCCACAGGCATTTGAATGAATTTATTTTCCACTTTTATAACTTTTTGTGGATGCCCAAACTCATAAAATTTAGCACATTTAGCTTCCAAAATAGTAAGTCTCCTTTAATATAGTTCTAACTATTTTATCATTTATACAGAACCAGCCTATCCTGTATTTTTCCAAGAGTTGTTACTCACCTTTTAAACAGCAAATCTTAAAAACGTAAAGAGCTTTTCACTTTTCTTCTGTTTTTTCATCTTCAATTGATCTGCCCCTTTCGTTCCATAAGAAACTTCTATGGCGGCGATTCTCGCCGCCACCATCTAGCACGAAAACCTGCTCTTTACCCAAAAATAAA